>DATILO010000078.1:0-14095 GCA_035476335.1 Binatia bacterium
GTCGAGGATGAGCCGCAGGTACGGGTCGGTGCTCTGGTAGCCGTTGTTGATGAGGTCGAGACTTGACGTGCTCGTGAGAAGTTCGCCGGTGCAGTCGTCGGTGGTGAGCGAGGTCACGACGGTCTTGACGTTGCTCGCGGAAACGTTGGGGTGCGCAATCGGGCTGAGGGAAATGTGGCAGTAGACCTGGTGGTTGATGAGCTTCGCGGCAGCGCGGTCGACAATCTTCGGGCTGCAGGACGCGGTGCTCGTCCAATAGTTCGGGTTGGCGTCGTTGAGGAACGTGAAGACCTTGCCGCTGTACGTTGTTTCCGCGGCGTTTCCGGCTTCGTCGACAAAGCGTAAGGGTAGCGTGAAGCTGTACGGTCCTGATGCGGCGATTTCCTGCGAGAACGTGCACGTGTCGCCGGAGCAGCTGCCTTGGTTCAGGCCGCCGCCGACCGCGCTGAAGTTGCCGATGGCGCTCGCGGCTCCCGAGACGTTGTACTCCAGTTCAAGCGTGTCGCCGCGCACGAGCTGGTCGCCGTAGTCCTCGTTCGCGTGGAAGACGCGCACGATGGGTCCGGAGTTGAGTTTGGGCGGCGTCGGGTCGTAGTCGAGGATGAGCGGTTTCTCTGCCGCAAGGGGGTTTCCCAAATCATCCGTCGTTGTTCGCAGGAGCGTGAGCGTGTACCGGTTCTGCGGCACGGTTGCGGGAAGGTGCCACGTGCACTGCCATTCGCCGTTCACGCGCGTGCACGACTCGGCCTTGCGCGTGCCGAGTCCGAGCCCGTCGGTGTCGAGGTAGGCGTTGCCGCGTATCATGCCGGCTTCCTGGAATCGCGCGGTGAGCGTTCCTTGCGTGCCGAGGAGCATGGTGCCGTCTGCAGACGTGAATCCGGTCGTCGCCCCGAGGAATTCGGGCGGTGACGTGTCCACGACGATGTCGCAGGAGAACGTCCTCGTGCCCGTGTTGCCGAGCGTGTCGGTGGCGCGCACGGTGAACTCGCACGGCGAGACGTGCGTGATGGGGACGTTGTTCCACACGACCGTGCGCGTGGTGCCGTCGCCGAACTCGTTCGGTCCGAGGTCGGTGTATCCGCCTCCGGTGAGCAGGTTGAAGTCCGCGCGGATGGTGTTGACGTTGAGCGAGTCGTCCTTGATGGTGACTTCGATGTTCGCCACCACGCCTTCAGGCGTCATTGAGTGAATCGCGACGCCGTCCTGGCTCGCGATGCGGAAGCCCGTGAACGATGGGGGCGAGCGGTCAACCGTGATGTTCGCGGTCTTCGGCAAGCTCGTGCGCTCGAGCCGGTCGAATGCCTTGGCGCAGAGCATGATGTTGCCCGTGTTCTGCGGCGTGTAGTCAAAGGTCCCGTCGATGGCGCAGTGGTTGACCTCCGTGACGCCCGGGATGGACGCCGTCGGAGCTCCGGCACACGTGTTTTCGTAAATTTCGATGCGGCTCACGCCCGCGCACGTGTCCGTGTCTCCGGGCGAGAAGGAATAGTCTTCCGCGTGGTAGGTGAGCGTGGTCTTGCCCTGCCCGAGGACCGTGGGGGAGGCTGTGAGCGTGATGAGGGCGGGATTGATGAGGTCATTGACGAGCGCTTCCTGCTTGCTCGCGACTTCGTTGCCGTCATCGTCGAAGAGTGCGACGGTGTAGGTGTCTTCGCCGCCGGCTCCCACGAGAGCATAGGTGGTGGTGCAGAGGAATGCGGTGTCCTGCGGCGTGCACGTGGTGAAGAGGTAGCTGACGCCGTCGCTCGTCGTGAGCCGCACCTGTCCCGGCGTAATCTCGGCATCGCCCGGAATGCTCGCGAGCGCTTTGATGGTGAGCGTGTCGGTGGTGCGCGCGACGTTGCGAACGCCGTCCTGTCCTGAGAACTGCTGGACGGAGAACGTCTGCGCGGTGACGATGGGCAGGGACACGATGAGCGCGAGCATAAGTGCAGCGAGAATGCGTTTCATGCGCCGCACCCCGTGGCACCGCGTCGTTGAGTGGTGAGTGCCGTTCCCCGGCAGTTTTGAGTCGTCGTATTCTCAAAAGTCGATGCCGAACGACCAACATCACAACCAACCAACGACTGACTCACGGCGTCACCTCAGGCCGGACGAGCGCGTGGTCTGCATCGACATAGGTCTGTGTCGCGCTGATTTGGTCGAGGTCCTCGACGACCAGGTACGTGCCCGGAATGGCCGTGGTGTGCGCAAGCAGTTCTGCGGCCATCGCGACGGTGACGAACTGCACGCGCTTGGCGCGGAGCATGTCCGGCGTGACTTCCCAGCGGAACTGGATGTTGCTCGACGGGAAGGGCTTGTCCGAGGCGCAGTTCGTCGTGGCGTCGTTGCCGAACGAGATGGCCTCTTCAGGGACGTTGAAGCACTTCTTGTCGTCCCCGAAGAACTTCTTGACCTTGAAGCAGCGGTGGTCGACAGGAATCGTGATGTTGCCGTGGTAGAGCGTGGCGATGAGCACGCTGTAGTTGCCGGCCGTGAGCCGCACGTCTCGCGAGAGGGGATCCTTGCTCCGCAGCGGTGAGCCGCACACCGAGGCGAAGGTGCTGAACTGGTCCTGGTCGGGCTGGCCGTCGCGGACGAGCGTGATGAGCGCCTGGTCGTAGGAGCTGAACTGCGCGGGCGTGTCGTCGAGGTCCCAGCGCTGCGTCGCGGAATCCTTCTTGAGGCGCATCTTGACGACGCTGACGTTGACCGAGATGATGGGGTTGAGCGCGAGTTCGAGCGTTGCATCGTCCTCGGTGTTGGTGTTCATCGGGGCGACATCCGCAAGATATGCGGGGTTCACGGCGCTGAGACTGCCTCCGAGGCAGCGGGGCAGGCGCGTGCTCAACTTCCCGTCGGTTGTCTGTCCGAGCGTGCATTTCTCGGTGCCGCACTGGAACGTGACGCTCCCGTCCACGAGCTGGTGCGTGAGCGTGTCGCGGAGCGTGAGGTTCACGACTCCCGACGTGCGCTGTTCGTCGCTGCACAGCAGGCTTTCTTGCGAGGGAACGACGGGAATATCGGCTTCCTCCCAGTCGGTCGTGAGGGGCTCGTTGTTGCGCAGGTTGCCCTCGAGCGCGAAGCGGAACGCGTAGCCGCGCCCGTTGAACGCGTCGGGCTCGCGGATTTCCACGAGGACGGGATAGCTGAGGTCGTAGGCGAAGTTGTAGCGCTGGAGCCCGAAGACGAAGCCGAACGTGTTCATGAAGCTGTCCGCGCGGCAGAGCTCGCCGCGGCAGTTGAGGTCGAAGTACGGCTTCCACGCGTCGAGGTAGGTGAAGCGCGCCTCGAGTTCGGGGAACAGTTGCAGGTTGGGAATGACGGCGTTGCGGTTGAGCGCGTTTTCGATGGTGTCGCGGTTCGTGCTCACATGGGGCGCGTCGAGCGGGCGGTAGTTCCGCGTGCCGAAGACCTGCAGCAAGGGAACGTATTCCTGGAGCAATTCGATGAGGTTCTGCTCGACGTTGTGCTTGACCCAGAGGACGCCGGGCCCGAGGTCGATGTCGACGGCTCCCACGGGCGGCAGCTTGGAGGAATCGAGCTGGGAGAATTCGCTGATGAGTTCCCGGCTGTGCTTGCCGAGGAAGGCGTTTTCCTTTTCGAGAATGGTGATGTTGTTCGCGAGTTCGTAGATGTTCTTGAGATGCACCGGGAGCTCGACGACAAACGTCGTGAGCCGCGTCTTGCCCGCGGATGACGACGCGGTGATGTCCTGCTCCATGCTGACGGCGACGTCCCTCTCCGTGATGATGACGTTCACGTCGCGCGAGGAGTCTTCCGTTACCGTGAGCCCTTGTTCGGCGAGCGCGTCGAACTTCTTGAGGCAGTCATCGACGTGGTCCGTGACGTAGGATTCGAGCTGGGACTCGATGCTCGGGCTGCCGGTGAGCGCGGGCTGCCTTGAGGAGAATGCACAATCGCCGCTGCACGCGTTCTTCGAGGAGAGATACCACCAGTACGGGATGCCGTAATCGCTGTCGGGTGCGAGGAAGAGCGCGTCGCTGTCCGTGGGTTCTGAAGGATTGAGCTTGGCGTTCTTGATGTCGCGCACCGAGAGGTAGCCGCCGTGGTCGCCAATCAGTTGCAGCCCTTCGCGCGCGACGCGTTCCATGCAGCCGTGCACATAGTCCTGCACGGGCTGGGCGAATTCGGCGACCTGCTCCACTTGCGGCACCGTGTTCGAGCGCGCGTGCTGGGCGTTGAGGTAGATGATGACTCCCACTGTGAACACGAGTAGCAATCCGATAATGACGAACACGCTCAGTTGTCCTCTTTTCACTGGAGCCCTCTTTTGTCGGAAACCTAGGTTTTCGATATATAAATGTTGCTACTGACTAAATTATAGCAGAATGCGCCTATCGCTTGCGCTTTTTGCTGAGTGCGTGTTCAACCGTGTATGCCAGGAGTCCCAGGACCAGCAGGGCGCCCGCGCCGATGCGTACGGCAGTCTGGGCATACCAGGGTTGCTTCGGAGGGACGGTGACGACCTCGACGGGAGGCGTTTCCACCGGTGCGGACGTTTCTGCGCAGGGTTGCGTGAGGTCGGGCTTGAGGTCTTCGGTGCCGCACGCGTTTGCTTCAACGCATTTCCGCGTTTGGGTTCCTTGTTCGCATGCGCTCCAGTCGTCGCAGTACCATTCCTCGGTGCACGGCATCGGGACGCAGCCGCTCGGAAGCTGGCACCACTGCCCGAAGGGGCATGAGACGAGCCGCGTTTCAAGGCAGCCGTCGCCGTTGAAGTCGCCGCACTCTTTCACCGCGTATCCTGCGCACGTGATGCCGGCACGCGTGCACAGGTCTGCGCAGCCGCCGCCTCCGCCGCCCCCGCCTCCGCTCGAGCCCGAGAAGGTGTTGCTTACGGTGAGTTTGACGGCGTTGCTCAGCGAGTCGTTCGTGCCGTCGCTCGCGTTGAAGGTGACGTATTCCGTGCCGGTGAACATGCTGGACTGGTTGAAGCTCACGACGTGCGTCGTGTCATTGATGGTGACGGTGATGCTGCTCGTGCCGTTGCGGGAATAGAGGAGCGTGGCATTGTCGCCGTCGGCAAAGTAGTCGTCGAGGTCGAACGCGTTCAGGTGGTCCGTTCCCTTGGTCCAGCTCTGGTTGGGAATCGGCGTGAGCAGGTGCGGGATGGTGAGGTTGAGCGTGAACTGCTGCGTCGTTGAGGTGTTGGAGTTTCCGCCCACGTCGAAGCACGTGACATTCCAGGAATAGGTTCCTTCGGTGAGGGTGATGTTGAACGTCTGGCTGATGCCCTTGGCAACGGTGACGTCGCTCGCGTTGAATGTGCTTTGAAGCGTGAGCGAGCAGTTTGCCATCGTGCTGTTGTCCGCCACATCGTACGCGAAACTGACATTGGTCGATTCCGTGAGGAGCGAATTGTTTGCCGGTGATTCGAGCGTCACCGTCGGAGGAAGGGTGTCGTTCTGGATGAGGAAGGCGTCCGTTGTTGAGATGGTCTCGTTGAAGCTCGCGCACGTGACGTTGAACGAGCTGTTGCCGAAGTCGTCTGAGAACGAACGGTTGTAACCGAACACGTCGTGTCCGGTGAGATTGTAGGTCATGTTCTTGAACGAACTCCAGCTTCCGGTCGTGTTGAACGCTATTTTGCACGCGCCGGTGGTCGTGTTCGCCGCGCCCGTGGAGTTCGTGAAGTTCGCGAAGAAGAACGCCTGGTCGTTCGTGAACCGGCTCTCGTTGTCCGTGTCGTCGAAAATCGAGAGGTTCATCGCGCTTCCCGCGGCGTAGCTCGAGAAGTGCAGGACGTCGAACGTGAGCATGCCGTTGCCGTACGTGCGGTTCTGGCACGTCGGTGATGCGCAAGGAACGCCGTTCACGAGAGGCTTGGCGTCGTGGAACGAGAGTCCCTGGAGCCGCACGGTCGCGGTGCCGTTGTACTGCGTGCAGTTGGCGTTCGTGTCGGACATCGTGATGCGGTTCAGCGAGATGTTGAAGCAGTCGCCGAGCCGGCTCGTGTTGATGGAGCTGTTGCGGAAGAAGACCGTGCCGACGCTCGGGTTGGAGAGGGAATTGTTGGTCGTGTTGTAGGTGTAGTTTGAGTTTTGCTTGACGAGCGCGGCGATGGAGTTCACCAGGCGGTAGCCCGCGACGTTCGATGCCGTGTCCTTGAGGATTTGCTCGACGACAAAGGGGTTGAAGGGCTGCCCGTGGAGCTGCGCGTTCTGCGCGAGCAGGGCAGCCACGCCCGCGGCGTGCGGCGTCGCCATCGAAGTCCCTTGCTTGCCGGTGGTGCCTCCCCCGAGAAGAGCGGCAACAACGAGGTCTCCGGTTATTCCGCCGGGCGCGACGACGTCGAGCAAGGGCCCGCGGTTGCTGTAGGATGCGATGCTGCTTCCTGCGCGGTTCGAGGCGCCCACGCTCGTGGCGTTGGGGTCGCAGCTCGGAGCGCCGATGCCGCTGGTGCTGAATTCGTTTCCTGAAGCGACCGTGATGAGCATGTTGTTGGCCGTGACGAGCCCGAGAATCTCGCCGAAGTCCGTCGGGCAGTCGGCCTGCGTCGCATAGGCGCTGCCGTCGCTGATGCTCATCGTGATGACGCTGATGTTGTAGGTCGAGGACTGGTTGATGCAGTAGTCGATGCCGACGGCCATGTCGAGCCCGTCGCAGCTTCCTCCGGAGTCGCACACCTTGACCGGGAGCACGTTCGCGTCCTTCGCGACGCCGATGACTCCGCCGCCGTTGCCCATCGCGATGCTCGCCACGTGCGTGCCGTGTCCGTTGTCATCCGTTGCGTTGCTGCTCTCATCGGCTCCCTGGCAGCAGCCGCCGAAGCAGTAGCAGTGCTGGTCGACGATTTTTCCGGTGAACGCCCCGTGCGTGGTGTCGATGCCGGTGTCGATGACGCAGATGGTCTGGCCCGCGCCGGTGACGTTGATGCCGTTCACCTGTTCGCCCCATACTGTCGGGGCTTTTGTCGTGGGCACGCTGACGGCGAGGTCGATTTGGTAGGGCTTTGCGAGATAGACTGCCTCGACGTCCGGATGCGACGCGAGCGTGTCGATGGCGTCCGCGTCGAGCGTGGCCCCGATAATCGGAGCCGTTGAGAGCTGGTGCTCGATGACGCCTTGCGTGCCGGCTTCGGCGATGCCGATGTCCGCCTGTTGCGCGAGGTCGTCGATGACGTTCTGCTCGGCTTCCTGGATGTTTGCCTTTTTCTCGTCCGTAAGCGGAGCCGGATCGTCCTTGAGAATCACCATCACGCGCACCTGGTCGTTCGTCTGGAGCGCATCGTCAATCGCAGGGTCGACGAACGCCGTTTGGGTTTCGCCGGAAACGGTCGCGAGGAGAACGAGCAGCACGCCGAGCAGCAGGAGTGCGCGCATGTCAGACCTGGACGGTGATGGGAACCTTGGTGAGGTGGATGCTGTCGGAAGCCATGAGCGTGATGACGTACGTTCCCTGCGCTCGCGGGAGAATCGTGATGACGCTGCCGTGCAGCGAGACGTCGATGCCGGACGCGCCCGAGACCATGAATGCGAGCGCGTCGCCGTCCGGGTCGCGGAACGCCGTCGAGAGATCGAGGATGAACGGCACTCCGGCCGTTCCTGAGAACGCGCGCACGCCGTTCCACACCGGCGCGCCGTCTTCCACGGTGAAGCCGAGCGTTCCCGCGTTGCCGAACAGCACGACCGCGATGAGGATGAAGAACGTGCCGAGGATGACGTAGTCTTTTGCGTGGAGGCCGTAGCTCTTTTCGTCAGGCATGCCGTTGACGTCCGCGTGGATGCCGGCGACCTTGCTGTACGCGTCTTGTTTTGTTACCCCGCTGAGCGTCTGGTAGGACGCGAGCAGGTCGTGATATGCCTTGCTTGCGTCGTCCTTGTCGCCGCGCGCAATCGCCGAGCGCGCCGAGTCGTACGCATGCTGGAATGAGTCTGGAAGTTCGCTCACACGGTCACCCTTTTGCGGTCCTCCATGACGAGGCGCTCTATATAAACGTTACTCAGGGCCAGCGTGCATGTCGTTGCTGCTTGGCATCTCCGTTCCCCGGCAGTTTTGTCGTTCGTGCGTTATCGACTTTTGATAATACGACGCTACAAAACTGCTTGGGAACGGCACTCACCAACACTCAACGATGCGACAACCAACAACCAGCACTCAACGACGCGGTGCAAACGTAGCGGAACCTTTATAAACCCCCTGAAGCGAATCCTACGCATTCTATGCTGAGTCGTTGAAACAGCACGGCTCGGGGAGACAAACAATGCCAGCGAAATTGGTTTTCGGACTGAAGAACGGTCAGAGCGTTCAGAAGGAAATTCAAGATGCCGAGTTCAAGCACTTGCTCGGCAAGAAGATTCACGACAAGGTGAAGGGCGACGGTATCGGCTACGCGGGCTACGAGTTCGAAGTCTCGGGCGGCTCGGATTACTGCGGCTTTCCCATGCGATGGGACGTTCCCGGCTTCCAACGAAAGAGAATTCTCGCCATCGAGGGCGTGGGCTTGAAGAAGGAAGCCAATGGCATCAAGATTCGCAAGACGGTGTGCGGCAACACGATTCACCCCAAAATCACGCAAGTGAACTTGAAGGTGTTGAAGGAAGGTTCGACGCCGCTCGCTCCGCCGAAGGAAGCGAAGGCCGAGGAGAAGAAAGCAGAAGCTGCTCCGAAGGCAGAAGCAAAGCACGAGCCGAAAGCCGAGGCTCCGAAACACGAGCACGCTCCCAAAGCGGAAGAAAAGAAGCACGAGCACAAGGCCGAAGAGAAGAAATAATTTAATTCATTAATTTCAATTTGCCCGTCACCAAATCGATTCTCTTTTCGTCATGCGGCCCGATTGCGAGGCACGTGATGGTTCCGGGATTCAAATGGGTGTGGCCTGCGTCCGTCACCACCGCAACAACGAGCCCTGATTTCTGCGCTTTCTGCTCGTAGTCCATGAGCTCGACGAGATCCTTGACTTTCAGGACGGACTTCTTCATGCCCTGCTCGCGCCACTTCGTGACGTCTTCGGCGTCGGAAAGCGTGACCGCGTCCACCGCCGCATGCGCGACTTGCGCGGACATCTTGCCCTTGGACAGCTTCAAGTCGTCGCGGACGAGAATCACTTGCTTGTAGTCGGCCATGCGGTTATCGTGCGCGTTTGCACTTTTAAGCTTTTGCTCCCGTGTCGTGCACCGTGGTGAGTTCCGTTCCTAAGCAGTTTTGTAGCGTCGTCTTCAGAACAATCGATCGGACTACGCCTTCTTCGTCGCGTTCGTCTGGTTGAGATGGACTTCCCAGGCGTGCACGTCAGGACTGTCGAGCGCGTATTTGAGCGAGAAATATTTCGTTCCCGTGCCCGCATTGAGTTTCGTGAGGATGCTCTGGTCGTCCAGGGCAGCCATCGCGTTGTCCTTCACCGTCTGGTCGTCGACAATGACGTAGGTGGGCGGCGTCGGGCAGTTCGCGTAGCCGCTCGGGTCCGAGAGCGTGGAGAGGAATGCGTCCGGGCAGGCGAGCATGTGGAAGATGCGCGCGGCCTCGAGTTCTGACGTGGACTCGAACGCCTGGCGGAGCCAGTATTGCTCGACGGTGCTCGCGTCGCTCCAGGCGAGACTGATGCCTCCGCGGTCGTCGACGTAATCGGACGCGCAGTCCATCGCGGCGGCGTCCTTGCCGTTGCGCAGTGCGTTGACGGCATACACGGCGCCTGCGGCGACGAGGATGAGGATGACGAGTGTGATGATGCGGTTGCTCCACGGCGTCGGGGAGTCTTTCTTCGTTTTCTTCGGTTCAGAAGTTTTCTCAACCTTTTCGACTTTGGGAGCTTTCGGCTCGTGCCGTTCCACTTTCTTGGGTTCGGGCTTGACCGTGACGTTCTTCGGCTCAGGCTTCTTCTCGACGAGCTTGGGTTTGGGAGCGGGTTTCGCAATCGGTTTTGGCTCCAGCGCCTTTTTCTCGACCTTGATGACGTCAATCTTCTTCTCGGGCTTGCGCGGTTTTTCCGCGGGCTTCTCGATGGTGATGTCAGGTTCTTGGATTTTCGGCGCTTCCTTGACCGGCTCAATCGTGATGTCTTTTTTTGGTTCTGCCTTCTTTTTCGGCTCGCCTAGTTCGCGGCGGATGAGCTCGTTGAAATCGTCCTCGAGCGAGTGCTCGCTCGCGTCTTCAGAATCGTCAATGACCGGGGAGCGCTTCGGTTCGTCTTCGTCGAGCTCCTTGCTCACGTCCAAACTGCCGCTGTATTTTGTCGCCATCTTTTTCCAAATTGGGACGAAAGAGGAGCATTTAAAAGCATTATGGTGATAGCGAATAGCATTCAGGAGGACGCCCCGCTCGCTGTCGCCGCGTCGCACCTTGGCACGTGCTGCCCAGGCAGTTTTGTCGTCGTCGCGTCGACCTTGCGTTGGAATCCAGCCGGCCTTCAGCTCGCTGGCAAGCGGCGTCCTCCTTGGCAGTGCATCATGAACTTCGGCAGACTCGGAAAGGTTGAATCCGCCCAGAAATACCTCGACATCGCGTTCAACCAGGCAAAGGAACACGCTTCTGAAGTCATCAAGACGATGAAGGGGAGCCCGTTCCAGCGTTTGCAGCGCAAGGAACTGGCTGCCATCAATACGGTCAAGACAGCCTTGGAGAAGCACTTCATGCTGATTTTGAAGTCCTTCCCGAGCATGACGGACTTCGACCCGTTCTACCGCGAGCTCGTGAAGTGCGTCGTGGACGTGGGCCAGGTGCGCCAGTCGCTGGGCGGCATCAATTGGGGAGTGCAGCGCATCACAGCGATTTTCCGCGAGTTCAACGACAAGATTCGCAATGCGCACGATGAAGAAACCGTGTTGAAGCACAAGCGCGCGTACTACGGAAGAGTCTCGAGCGTGGTCAAGCAATTGAAGGACGATTTCGAGATTCTCGATGACGCGCGCAAGCAATTGAAGGTGCTTCCGACCTTGAAGACGTCCATCCCGACGGTTGTCATCGCGGGCTTCCCGAACGTCGGCAAGTCAACGCTCCTCAAGGCATTGACGGGAAGCTCGCCGGAAATCGCGTCATACCCCTTCACGACGAAACAAATGATGCTCGGCTACCGCACCGAGGGCGGCAAGAAGTGGCAGTTCGTGGACACGCCGGGACTGCTTGACCGTCCTTTGGGCAAGAAGAATAATATTGAGAAGCAGGCCGCGCTCGCGCTCAAGTATCTCGCAAAAGTCGTCATCTTCATCATCGACCCGACGGAGTCATGCGGGTATCCTTTAGAAGACCAGAAGCATTTGCTCAAGGACGTCGCAAAATCGCTCGAAGTTCCCGTCATCGTCGCGCTGAACAAGGCCGACTTCGCCACGACCGAGCAGCTCGCGGCCGCGGGCGAACACACGCAGAACGCGGTCATCGTTTCGGCAGAGAAAGGGCAGGGGATTGATGAGCTCGTGAAGCTGATTGCGAAGCATGTTTCATAATTTTCTTGACACATACCGGAGCGACACGCCCAGCACGAAGTACACCAGGGTGAGGATTGCGGCCCGCGGCACGGCAAACGCGATGTACGTGTCAACGAACGGCGTGATGCCTTCCGGCAACAGCAGGGAGAGCGTCGGTCTGCCGAGCAGCAGCACGAGCACGCCAATCGTTCCCGGAATGAACGTGGTGGTGCCGAGCGCGTAGAGGGTTTTGCGAAGCGTCTTTTCGCGGCGGTAGGTTCCGGCGACGGCAACGAGAATCAGAACGCTCGCGAGGAACAACGGCACCGGGCTGACGGCGCCGAGAACAATAGGGTACACGAGCGTTAGTCCGAGACCGTACGCGATGCCGAGAATCCAGCGCAGCACCCACGTGCGTACCTTTTTCATGCGGAAACAAAGAGCGCGAACATTTAAAAAGATTGTCGCTCAAATTCCGGTTGTGACGCGTTTCATCACCGACCTTCATCTGCACGGCAAGTTCGCGCGCGCGACGTCGAAAGACCTCACGCTCCCGATGCTCGAGAAGTACGGCAAGCTGAAAGGGGTTGACATTCTCGGAACCGGTGACTTTCAGCATCCGAAATGGAACGCGCACCTCAAGGAATCCTTGACCGAAATTGACAACACCGGCATCTACCAGTCGAAAGGCGGCCAGAAGTTCGTGCTGCAGTCCGAAATTTCTCTCGTGTTCACGCAGGGCGGCAAAGGGCGCCGCGTGCATCTCGTCATGCTTGCTCCGAATCTTGACGTCGTCGACCAGATTGCGGAAGCATTGAAGAAAAAGGGCCGCATCGATTACGACGGACGCCCGATTTTCGGCATGAGTTGCGTCGAATTCGTGGAATTGATGCATTCCGTCAGCAAGGACATTGAAATCATTCCCGCGCACGCGTGGACGCCCTGGTTTGGCGTGTTCGGCTCGAAGTCAGGATTCGATTCCTTGCAGGAGTGTTTCCTCGACAAGACCAAGCACATCCACGCGATTGAAACGGGACTGAGTTCCGACCCGCCGATGAACTGGCGCCTGTCGCAGCTGGACGGCATCCAAATCATTTCCTCGTCGGACAGCCATTCCTACTGGCCGTGGCGCATGGGGCGGGAAGTGACGCTCTTCGACTTCAAGCATGCGACGTACAAGAACCTGCTGCACGCGATTCATACCGGCGACGACCTGGTCGGCACCATCGAAGTCGACCCGAATTACGGGATGTACCATTTCGATGGCCACCGCGCGTGCGGCATTTCGTACTCGCCGCAGGAATCTGAAAAGCGGCAGCGGATTTGCGAGAAATGCGGCAAGGAAGTCACCGTCGGAGTGCTCTCGCGCGTCGAACAATTGGCGGACCGCAAGGAAGGATACGTTCCCAAGAACGCGAAATACTATGTTGATTTGCTGCCGCTCTCGGAGCTCATTGCGGGCGTGAACGGTTCGGGACTCGCGACGAAAAAGACGTGGGCGACGTTCCACGAGTTATTGAAGGCGTTCCCGAACGAATTCACGATTCTGCTCGATGCATCGCGTGAGGAGCTCGCAAAAGTCGTTGCTCCTGAGTTGGTGGACGTCATCCTGCAAAACCGGCAGGGCAAGATTCCCGTCACGCCGGGCTACGACGGAACGTACGGCGTGCCCGTCATCAAAGGCGTGCAGGAGAAATCAGAAAAACCAGCGCACGACAAGAAACAAACCGGTCTTGACCGTTGGGGTTAACGGTATCTGCCCGCTTTCCAGCGTTGGTATGCGTCGTGTTGCTCAGGGGTCAGTGCTGCCTTGTATCCCAGCGTGTTCCGCTGGCCGAGTGTGTTCTGATAATTCTCGAAGAAGAACACGCTGCCGACGCGCAGGTCCTCGTGCCCCTTGCGGTTGAGGACGCCTCCGCCGCCTGCGGTGACGCGCACCAGTATTTTGCTGCCCCGAATTTCCGTCACTTCCGCGATCGGAAGGCGGTCTGCCGTGCGCGCTATTGCCATTTCAAGCGATTGTTCCATACACCCACCCGCACGCTGAACCGTCTGCCTCCTTATATACTCTCTGCGAAACCTTTAAAAAGGAACCCCTATACGAGTGATGCATACGAGAGAAGACGCGATATTGGCTCTTTTCTCATCCGAATATGGGTGGGGTATGCAGAAACTCAAGCCTGTGATGCCCAGCCTGCGCGAAAAGAAACGGTATCTCACGTTCGAGGTCCTTTCCGATGCGAAGCTGGACGTCACTCACGTCGCGAAGGCCGTGACGCACGCCGTCCTCGAGTTCGTTGGCGAGCTCGGCATGGCGCAGATGGGCGTCATCGTCCTCACGGACCTGTACAATCGGGTCAGGCAGCGCGGCGTGGTGCGGGTTTCGCATGTCGGCGTCGACCGCCTCAAGGCGTCGTTGGCGTTCATCCACTCCATTGACGGCCATCCGGTCGCGGTCAAGAGCGTCGCGGTGTCCGGCAACATCATCAAGGCGAAGAAGGCAATCGCATGAAAGGAATCGTCATGAGCAACGGGCGTCTGCGCATCTACGACGGCAGGGAAGTCACTTCTCAGCGATTGATGCAGCCTTGGAGCCAGTTTATCAGCTACCAAATGTTCATCAGGAATTCATTCGAGCGCGACTACATCCGTTCGTGCATCTACCAGTCAACGATTCAACCGCGAGACAACTGAAGGAGGACCTATGGCAAAAGAAGAGAACATGCAGCCCATGCAGCACCAGATGATGGGCT
>DATILO010000079.1:0-4265 GCA_035476335.1 Binatia bacterium
TTCACGACACGCCCGGACACGCTGTTCGGCGTCACGTTCATCGTCATGGCTCCTGAGCATCCGTTGGTGATGGACCTGGTCAAGGGCAAGCCGAACGAGGAAGCCATCAAGTATTTTGTCAAGAAAGTGGTCATTGATGAACGATTCACCCGCACGGATGAGGACAAGGAAAAGGAAGGGCTCTTCACCGGCAGCTATGCGGTTCATCCGCTCACCGGCGAGCAGGTTCCCATCTACATTGCAAACTTCGTGCTGATGGACTACGGAACCGGCATCGTCATGGCCGTTCCGACGCACGACCAGCGCGACTTTGCGTTTGCGAAGAAGTACGGCATTCCGCGGAAAGTGGTTATTCAGCCTAAGGGCAAGACAATTGATGCCGAAAAGATGAAGGAAGCGTATGTTGATGACGGCGTGCTCGTGAATTCCGGCGAGTTCACCGGCGTCGAGAACCGCACGGCGATTGCCAGCATCAGCAAGCACTTGGAAAAGATTGGCAAAGGCAAGCGCACCGTGCAGTTCAAGCTGCGCGACTGGTTGCTGTCCCGACAGCGCTACTGGGGAACGCCGATTCCCATCATCTACTGTCCGAAGTGCGGCATCGTTCCGGTGCCTGAAAAAGATTTGCCTATCAAGCTTCCCGAAAACGTCCAATTCACCGGCGAGGGAAACCCCCTGGACAAGGTCAAGGAATTCGTGGACGTCGCGTGCCCGAAATGCAAGGGCAAGGCACGCCGCGAGACCGACACGATGGACACGTTCGTGGACAGTTCCTGGTACTACCTCCGCTACTGCAGCCCGAAGGAAGACAAGCTCCCGTTCACGATTGAGAAGGCAAAGCACTGGATGGCCGTTGACCAGTACATCGGCGGCATCGAGCACGCAATCCTGCACCTGCTGTATGCACGCTTCTTCACGAAAGTAATGCGCGATTTGGGACTGACGAAGCTCGACGAGCCGTTCACGAACCTGTTGTGCCAGGGCATGGTCACGCTCGGCGGGGTTGCGATGTCGAAAAGCAGAGGGAATGTCGTCGACCCGGGCCCCCTGATTGAGAAATACGGTCCGGACACGGCAAAATTGTTTATTCTCTTCGCGGCAGCTCCCGAGAAGCAGCTCGAATGGAGCGATGAAGGCGTCGAA
Source organism: Binatia bacterium (assembly GCA_035476335.1). Lineage (GTDB taxonomy): Archaea > Nanobdellota > Nanobdellia > Woesearchaeales > ARS49 > DSQK01. The sequence continues at coordinate 1,144 of DATILO010000079.1, forward strand.
GGAGTGCACCGCTTCCTCATCAAGTTCTACCATTTGTTCGACGAGCGCAAGCCCGTGGACAACGCGAAGGATAAAGCCGTTTTAAGCAAGATGCACCAGCTCATCAAGGACGTCACCGCGCACATCGACGCGTTCCAGTTCAACACCGCGCTCATCTCGATGATGGGCTTTGTCAATTACTTGCAGGAAGTCCGCGAGCACGTGAGCGAGAACTGCTGGAAGACTGCACTGGAAACCGCGTGCGTCGTGTTCAGCCCGTTCATGCCGCACCTGTGCGAGGAAGGATGGGAATTGTTGGGCAACAAACCGTTTGTTTCGATGCAGGACTGGCCGAAGCATGATGAGAAAAAGATTGACCTCGCCATTGATGCCGCCGAGGACGCGGTTTCGCTCGTGTCAAGCGACGTTCGCACCGTTTTGAAAGTGGCGAAAATCGAGAAGCCGAAGACGATTACGTTGTTTGTCGCCGCTTCATGGAAGCACGAGCTCGGCATGCTGGTGCGGGAGCACGTCGCGAAAGGGACGCGCAACCCCGGAGACATCATCAAGGCCGTGATGCAGACGGATTTGAAGAAACACGGCAATGACGTTCCCCGTTTGATTACGAAGTTCATCGAAAAACCCGTGAGCATCCTGACCGCGGAGCAAGAAATCGCCGCGTTGAAGGACCACACCAAGCAACTCGAGCAGGACTTCGGGTGTTCGGTTGCGATTGTGAAGGAAGTTGATGCACAAGAGCCGAAAGCCAAGCAGGCGCTGCCGGGAAAACCCGCGATTCTCGTTTCGTGAGGCAGCGCAACCTTTAAATACTGACCTTCTTAAAGGGAAATCCAAGAGAGGTGATATTCAATGGCAAAGCAATGCACATGCATGCCCAGAAACCTGGTCTGGTTCGTCATCCAGGCAATCGTCTACGCGCTCGGCGCCATCGGAATTGTCGTTGGCTTGCAGGCGATTTGGGTCGGAGGCTTCTCCTACCCCGCGCTCATTTGGACTGCAGGCGGTTTCCTGATCTACACGATCGGCAAGCTGCTCAAGACCAAGACGCACGCCGGCTGTCCGATGTACGGTTAAACAGATTTTCTTTTTCTTCTCTTTCTTGATTTTTAGAAAAAAGCGGGCAAGCACGCCTGAGAATGGTACACTGCAACATCCGCAAGTTGATCCCGAACATTTCTCGGTTCCGCGACCCCGTAAGCATTGAGCGCAATGGTGAGCGTTGCTTCCTTCCGGACCTGGCGCGGTTCCCACAACGTCAATCCTGCGGGACAGAACGTCAGCGTCCTGCCCGGGACTTGTGGGCGTAACAATGCCTCTTCCCAGGCTTCGGTCCTGCGTAAAGCACGTTCACAGCAACAGCAGAGTGCTAACCTGCCGACCTAGCCTGCCCAGCAAGAACGTGCCGAAGACGGTTTTTAAAGGTTTGCTTCGTCGTTCCCCGGCATCTCCGTTCCTAGTGATGTTTGTTGCGTCGTCTTCGATAGTTGCGAACGCACGAACGACAACCATCACCAGCACTCAACGACGTGCACCTGTCCACTTCATGCCACAAATCGTTATTAACTCAGCAATCCTTTCTCCTGCTGTGGCCACCCTCCACTTCACGCCGCAGGGGATTCTGTTCAAGACCGCGACCGCAACGTTAGGATTCGGTGACGATAGCGGAGACGCCGACATTCCGATGGAAGGCAGTGACGAACGATTTTCCGTCAAGGACATTCTTGTTGTCCGGCACGCCGGCGGAACCACCATTGCGCTTCCTGATGCGACCGTGGAATATTTTCCCAAGACGTTGAAGCCCAAGGACGCGAAAGCACACCCGTGCAATGTCTTGATTCTCGGCGAGCACCGCGATGCGACCAAAATCATCAAGGCAGTGAATCCGCGACTGGCAATCTTGCACAACGGCAATCTGGAGCACGCCCGCGAAATTCAGAAATCGCTCGGCATCCAGACCATAGCCGCAAATCCAGGACTTGTCGTGAACCTGAAGGCGTACAACGCGCTTTCTTCGCAGCAGCGATTGGTGAGCTTTACAAGCCCGCCTGAATAACCCACACCACAGCAATGCCGATGAGGCAGCCCGCGCTGATGAACGGCATTGCGGGATAGAACCGGTCCTTCTTGCCCAGCCAGAGCAACAACGCCAAGGCAACTGCCGCGAACGGAGGAATGAGCAATGCAAGCCAGCCCTGGCCCGCGAGCGCGTATTCTTTCAAGACACTCGCCGCGAACAACAACGGGAACCCGATGTCTCCGCCGCCGAGAATGGCCGTCTTGACGCCCGTGCCCTCAGTCGCAAACTGGCCGGTCGCGGGCTTGTATGGCAGGAAGAGCCCGGCGAACAGGCCCGTCGAACTCTGGAACTTCGCAAGCGAAATCATGTGCTTGCTCTTCCACACGGCATACGCATCATAGAGCGAGATGAGCACGAGCAGCACCAGCATCGCCCTGATGTTGAGAATGCTGAAAAACACCGCAGCGAGCCCGCCATACAACAACAGTTCGGTGAAGTTCTGCACGAAAATGCCGGGACGCCACACTTTCCACCACGCAAACACGATTGCTGCAGCAAGCGAAACGGCGGTGCTACCCAGAACATTCTTTGTCAAAGCGTATATGGTGAAGTGGAGACAGACCGTTGCCGCGAGGAAGAACCAGAGCTTCCACACGAACACGGCATTCCACCGCATGAGCAGGAAGAGAAAGAGCGTGCCGATGATGACTGCCGTGATGATGTACCACGGCGTTGAGCTCTCAGAAATCGCCGGGCGCTCGATTTGCTGGCCCGCAATGGTAGGCAACGGCTGCGCAGTGAAGTTCCCTGTCTGCAATGATGTTGGATAGTCAATGTACTGGTTGACCACAAACAATCCGAGGTACTGCGCCGCGAGGAAGAGGATGATAAGCCAGAGCACAATGCGGGGCTGGTGCTTCATGCCCGCACTCGCGGAACAAAACTATTTAAATGTGCCTCTTCGAGGAAACTGCGTGAAAAACTTCAACAACGTCACGGTTTCGGTCTTCGCCAAGCCCGAAGAGGATGCGATGAAGCTCAAGGAAGGGTTACTCGCGCTCGTGCCGCTGAACCTTGAGGAGGAAGGCCTTGTTTTGGAAGACAA
>DATILO010000080.1:0-4987 GCA_035476335.1 Binatia bacterium
GTCATTGTTCGCAGAGAATCACTGCAGGACATCGTCACGAACCTCATGCCGTATTTGCGCGAGGAAAAGACGCTGGACGCGGAGACCTACCTCCAGCACTACGTCCGAAGCGACAGCGCCAGCGAGCGTCCTGCGCTCGATTACTTTCTCGCGCTCGTGTATGCCGCTAACGGCTCGCTCATTGACGGGCGGCTCGACGCGTCCGGCAAGAAATTCCGCCACGCGATTGAAACCTTCAAGAAGGATTCGCGCGCGCTGGAGGACATTCGCGACGCCATTCCCGCGGAGTTCTATTCGCTCCAGCTTTACCAGCTCGGCAAGAGGAAACTCGGGGCATCCATCTCCTTTTCGGCAAAGGAACTCTATCCCATCTATGCCTTCCTGTGCTTGATTGAGCGCGATTATGCCGGAGCAACGTGGGCCGCGGAACGCGCAAGACCATTCTACGAGATTGACGTGCGCAAGAAGCTTGCCACGCAACTGCACGCCTGCGCCGACCGCGCACATGCGAGAAAGGAAGACTGCGATTTCGACGGGCTTATCAACATCCACGACGCATTATTAGACAAGCCTAGCGCGCTACTGCAACACGTATCGGCTGTACAAGCTGATCCCAGTCATCAATGCTCATGCCTATGCTCGTGTCATGCCGTCCTGCATTGAAGTAAATCGTCTCGTTTCTCCACAGCGTCTTGTCAACGTAGACAGGAATCTTGAACAAATTTCCAAACGGAGGAATCGAGCCAATCGTGCAGCCCGTGACCTGCAACGCTTCTTCGTGCGTCGCGAGCGAGAGGCTTTTTGTCCGCGTCGCCATCTTCAACGACGTCATGCTCGCTTCCTTGTCGCCGGGAATCACGAGCATCAGGAACTTGCCTTCCGAGCGGAAAATCAATGCTTTGGCGCCCGACATCAGCGGCGTTCCCCGGATGGCAGCGCCTTCCTCAGACGTGGAACAATCAGGATGCGTCCAGCATTGGTACGAGACCTTGTTCGCGTCGAGCAGTTTCTTTATTGCGTCAAGAACGATCATGGCACGAGACGTTCGGGGTCGCGGGGGAACAGCGTCGCTTCGCGCATGTTCTCGATGTTCAGCAATTTCATCGTGAGCCGGTCGATGCCCAGCCCGAATCCGCCGTGCGGCGGTGCTCCGTACTTGAACGGGTCGGTGTAGAACGTGAAATTCTTCAAATCCAGTCCCTTGCCCTCGATTTGCTTGCACAAAACCGGGTACCGGTGCTCTCTTTGTCCGCCGGACACGAGTTCGGTGCCGCGGTACTCGAAGTCGAATCCGCGCGACACGCCATTGTCGTTCATGATGTAGAACGCGCGCTGCTCATACGGGTACTTGGTGATGAAGTAGGCATCCGTCTTGAATTTCTTCTTGATAAGAGGCGCAAGGATTTTTTCTTCCTCGATGCCGATGTCATCGCCCATCTTGAGCTTCGTGCCGTTTTCGTTGAGCAGTTCGATGCAGTGCGCGTACGTCACGCGCGGGAACGGAAGAGAAGGAACGTCAATCGTGACGCCGAGCAAGCGCAATTGCTCGACGCAGAGCTCATTAACATCTTTGCAGACGTGGACGAACAGGCGCTCGAGCACCTTGAGCACATCATCCTCATTGTTGACAAACGCCATCTCAAAGTCGAGCTGCGTGAATTCGGTGAAGTGCCGCATCGTGTGTGATTTCTCTGCGCGGAAGGACGGGCCAATCTCAAAGATTTTTTCAAAGCCCGCGATGAGCATCATTTGCTTATACAATTGCTGCGACTGGGACAAGTATGCTTTCTTATCATAGTACAGGACGGGGAACAGCGTCGCGCCGCCTTCGGCGCCGGCGGAGATAATCTTTGGAGTCTGCATCTCGATAAAACCTTCTTTCATCAAAAACTGGCGGATGCTCCAGTTGACGATGCTGCGAATCTTGAAAATCGCGAGGTTCCTTGGATTTCTCAAGTCAAGGAATCGATTGTCCAGGCGCTTGTCAAGTGCCGTGGGAATCTTTCCGGTGATGTCGATGGGCAGGTTCGGATCAGAAAGCGAGAGCACTTCGATGTCGTGCAGCACTACTTCCTTTGCTCCGGACTTCAATTTGCCGGTCTTGACCTTGCCGTGGACGGCAATCACGGACTCCTTTGTTAATTCGGAAACAGTCTTGAACTGCGGGCTTTCGCCCGGCACGGTCACTTGTACCGTCCCTTCGCGGTCTCGGAGTTGAATGAACGCAATCTTGCCGAGGTTTCTAATATCCGCGGCCCAGCCCGCGAGGATGACATCTTCATCGTCCTGCCGGTGCTGGACGTCCTTGGAATGGACGCGTTTGCTCAAATCAAGTGCCATGGAACCAAGGACAAGGGGGCTCTTTAAAAAGATTACCTGAAGAACATCCTATAATAGGGTGGCAAAAGCTTTATATACAGTGCCCTGCTGAAGCGAACTAGCAAAAAAGGCGTGAACCATGGCAGAAACCGTCCTCGGTAATGTGTTGGCATTCTTTGTCCGGCTCGGCATCTATGACGTCGTTCTTCCGTTCCTGCTCGTGTTCACGCTCGTCTATGCCATTCTCGAACGCAGCCGCGTGCTTGGTACCGAGAAAATAGGCAACACCGAGTACACGAAGCGGAACCTCAACGCGATGGCCGCGTTCACCGTGGCATTCCTTGTCATTGCTTCCGGCAAGCTCGTGGAGACCATCACGAGCGTCTCGAGCAACATGGTCGTGTTGCTCTTCCTCGGCGTGTTCTTCATGCTCCTCATCGGCAGCTTCTATGGCCAGGGCGAGCTGGAGAAGGGCTTGCAGGGCGGCTGGCGCACGACGTTCCTCATCATCATGTTCGTCGGTATCGTCGGCATCTTCCTCAACGCCATCAAAACCGCATCGGGGCAGACCTGGCTTGATTACGCGTTCAGTTACCTGCGCGCGAACTGGAGCAGCACTGCCGTTGCGAGCATCGTGTTCGTTGCATTGATTGTTTGGTTCATCAGCTATGTTGCGAAGGGCGAGGCGCCCAAAAAGGAGGAGAAAAAAGCATAACCATGGCATACTACTCCAGCGGGGCCTTCAGCGGGCTCCTGAGCTACCTCGACACCTTCGGTGTCACGGACATCATCCTGCCGTTCATTTTGATTTTTACCATCATTTTTGCCGTGTTGCAGAAAATCAACCTGTTCGGCGGCGACGGCAAGAGCAAGAAGTTCAACGTCATCATCGCCATCGGCATCGCGCTCCTGAGCGTCATTCCGCACGCCACGGGCAGGTACCAGCAGTTTGACATCGTGGATGTCATCAACAACAGTCTGCCGCAAATCGGCTTGATTCTCATCGGGCTCGTGCTCTTGATGGTGCTCGTCGGATTGATTGGCGGCAAGACCGACCATTCCGGCTGGCTTCTCGGCGGCGCGGGCATCCTCGCGGTCGTTTTGCTCATCATGGTGTTCTGGCGCGCGCTCTATCCGTACAGCGCTCCGACGTGGCTGAGCTTCATCGACGACCCGAGCTTCCAGGCGTTGTTCGTCATCATCCTCGTGTTCGGGCTCATCGTCTGGTTCGTCACGAAGGAACCGAAGAAGCCCACCGACCCGGACTTCAGCGACAGCGCGAAGAAGTTCTTCAAGGGCATGTTCGGAGGGCAGTGATGGCAACGCCGCTCGACTTGGGGTTGCTGGCGCACGTCAGCTCGATTTTTCCCTTTCTCTTCGTGCTCGTGCTCGTGTATGCCATCCTGAGCGGGACGAAAATCTTCGGAGACAACAAGGGCATTTACGCGTTCATCGCGTTCGTGCTCGCGGTCATGACGCTCTTCAGCCCGCTGGCCGTGAAGTCCATCGACCGCATGGCTCCCTGGTTCGTGCTCCTGTTCATCTTCGGTATCTTCTTCGTCCTCGCCTTCATGGTGTTCGGCGTCGAGATGAAGACCATCACGGACGTCGTGAAGAAGGACTCGACGGTGTTTTACTGGATTCTCGCCATCGTGCTCATCATCGGCATCGGTTCCGTGACCTCCGTTGTTTCGGAGGAGAAGGGATTCAAGTCGCTGTCGCAGATTGAGTCCGGCAACGAGACGGTTGCCCCGACGCCCGCGGGCCAGGAGAACGTGGGGTTCTTCCAGACGCTCTTCCACCCGAAGGTGCTCGGGATGGCGCTGTTGCTCCTCATCGCGATGTTCACCGTGAGGCACCTGGCATCGAACGAGTAATATGGCACTCTTTGACTTTTTGAACAAAAAGAAGCCCGCGCCGGCGGAGCCGTTTGCGCCGCCGATGGCCGCTCCGACGGACCAGGTCATCTCGATGCAGCAGCAGGGCTTGACGAACAATCAAATCGTCCAGGCGCTCCAGCGCCAGGGCTATGACACGGGTGCAATCATGGATGCAATGCAGCAAGTGGGTGCGAAGCACGACGTTGAACCGTACGTTCCTGAGGAGATGCCTCCGGCGCCGGCTCCCTCGACGCAGCACTTCGAGGAAATCGCCGAGCACATCGTCGACGAGAAGTGGCAGGAATTCACCAAGGAAATGTCCAAGATGTCCGAGTGGAAGGACACCGTCAACTCCCGTTTGGACCGCTTGGAACAGTCCATGAACGACGCCAAGGCAGACCTCGACAATCTCCACAAGGCCATCATCAGCAAGATCGGCGAATATGACAAGAATCTCTTAGACGTCGGCACCGAAATCAAGGCGATGGAGAAAGTGTTCCAAAAGGTCCTGCCGACATTGACTGAAAACGTTTCTGAATTGGCGCGCGTCACGAAGAACGTGAAGTCGGCGAAGAAGTAAATGTCAGTCACATCCCGCGGCTATAACGTTCTCGCGAAAGAGTATTACGAAACACGTAAGGCGGGCCAACGTGTTGAAAATGAATATCTGGAAATGCCTGCAACGCTTTCCCTGCTTGGTAAGGTAAAGGGGAAGAAGATTCTTGATGCCGGATGCGGTCCGGGCATCTATGCGCGTATTCTCCACAATAAGGGTGCGCGCGTTATGG
>DATILO010000081.1:0-6144 GCA_035476335.1 Binatia bacterium
CCGGGGAACTCAACGACATGCATGAGAAAACTGCCTGAGAACGGTTACGTGCTTTAGAAGAACAACCGCAGTATTCCTGCCAGCACGAGCATGCTTCCCAAGTCGGCAACTGCAGTCGCGAGCGGAATCAAATAGTTGTCCGGGTCGTGGCCGTGCTTGTGCGCGTACAAGCCGCCGATGACGCTCACGGCAAACAGGATGAGCACAAGGAAGACCGACGCCAACAGCGAGATGCAGAGCAGTTCCAGGAACAGCAGGATGTTGAACGGGAAGCCCTTGATGAACGCAATTGCGTACGCGAGCCCGGTGACGTAGACTGCGGAAAGCGCCGCGACGGACAGCACCGTGATGAACAGGTCGTGCATTTTCGGGGACTTCCACCAGTTCGTGCGCTTGAAGTGTTTCAGGTACAGCATCGTGGTGAACCGGCTTGCGATGATGCTGCCGAAGTCGCCGACCATGTCGTTCAGCGCCGGAAGCAGGATGAGGAAGGGCAAGACCGAGATGATTTTGAACTTCACGGACTCGATGCCGATGCCGCCGATGGAGCTGATGATGCTCGTGAGGATGAGAATCTTGACGCTTTCGCGGAAAATCTTCTGCGTCGTCTTTTCCTTCGGAATGCGTTCGATGTCCTCGACTTCCTTGTCGAGTTTCTTCAATTCCCTGCGGAACGCGAGGTGCTGGTGGCTCATAGGATGCTCACCGCAATCAAGAGGGAGACGATGCTGATGATGTCGCCGATGGTGGTGATGTACGGCCCCATGATGTTGTCAGGGTCGTAGCCGTGCTTGTACAGCCAGATGGTGCTGAGGAAGGTGATGGGCACGAGGATGATGTTGGAGATGAACGCGGCCATCACTGCCACGAAGATGAGCGCGGGCGCGTTGATGTGGAACGCGAGCCGCGTTCCGAGGTAGGCAACGAGGCCGAGGACGAGACTGCCAACGATGGCGAGCAGGAAGCTCGCGTGGACGTTCTGCTTGCCGAAGGAACTGTTTTCGTGCTCCGCGGAGTGATGGTGGCGGTGGAGCGCGGAGCTGATGCGTGCCGCCAACGACGCCGCAATGCTGCCCCGTAGTGCGAGAAAGCCGGGCATGAGGATGAACAGGCCGGGAATGAGTTCAAGCTTGTTGGTGGAGAACGCGAGCAGCGTGCCTGCGGCAATGCCTCCGGTGATGGAGACAAGCTCCGCGGTGAACATTTCCTTGAATTCTTCCCAGTGCATACGGCCTCTTTTGGTGTTCGGAAGGGCAGGGTGTTTATAAAGGTGATAGGGGAAGAAAAGGTCTTTTATTCACTACTGTGAGGTAGTGTAAAAGAGAAAGATTTATATAGAGGAAATGCGCTTTATCGACGTAAAGGGGTCTCTATGATTACGCACAGCATCCAACTCCTCAACCAACTCCGCTATCCTACCGGACTCTTCGCTGCAGCGCAGAAGAACGTCGCGACGGGATACTCGCGGGCGTGGATGCGTGACAACATCTATGCAACGCTCGGCTTGGAAGCGCTCGGCGACTATGCTGCAGTGCTCCCGACCTATCACGCCTTGCTTGACATCATGCGCAAGCACGAGTCCAAAATCGACTGGATGATTCAGGAACCGAGCCCGAAGCACGCGTACCGGTACATCCACGCAAGATATGACCCGCTGACGGGTAACGAAATTCTCGAGGAGTGGGGCAATAAGCAAAACGACGCCGTCGGCGCATTGCTTTTCAAAATCGGCGACTTGCACAAGAAAGGCGTGCCGGTCATCCGCGACCAAACAGACCTTCGCATCATCCAAAAGCTCGTTGACTATCTCGCATCAATCGAATACTGGCACGACGCGGACAACGGCATGTGGGAGGAAGCCGAAGAAGTGCATGCAAGCTCGGTGGGAGCGTGCGTCGCAGGACTCGAAGCCGTGAAACACCTCGTGAATGTTCCGCAGAACCTCGTTTCCCAGGGACGCTTGACGCTGAGCGTTTTGCTTCCGCGCGAATCGAAAACAAAGCATGTCGACCTCGCACTGCTCTCGCTCATCTACCCGTACAACATCGTGACGGAAGAACAAAAGCAAGCCATCCTCAAGAACGTTGAAGAGCTTCTTGTGCGCGAGAAAGGCGTCCTGCGCTACCTCGGCGACAAGTACTACAGCAACGGCTCCGAAGCAGAATGGACCATGGGACTGCCCTGGCTCGCAATCATTTACAAGAACCAGATGCACAAGCACCGCTTCTACATGGAAAAGACGCTTGCCGCCATGAATGAGCAAGGAGAACTTCCTGAACTCTACTTCGGCGGTACCAAAGAACACAACGAAAACACGCCCTTGGGTTGGGCGCAATCCCTCTACGTCGTTGCTGCCCAATGACGCGCTACTATCACGGCACGAGCGTTGAATTCGCATTCCATATTGCTGAGGCAGGTGCGATTCTTTCACCTTGGGAGCAGAAGATTCAGTTTGTGAACATGCCGGAACGGAAACCGTTCTACCTGCGCCAAATGAAGGATGCCGGCATGCAGTCACTCGAAGAGTTGGCGTTGCTGCTCGCTTCCGGAGACTATCCTGAGCGCGACAAAGAAAAACGAGTGAAGTGTGTCTCCTTGACAACGGAATACGATGGCGCGCGGAGTTATGCTGACCAGATGCTGGGCGGCCAGCGCAACGGAGCGTTTCTGTATCGTGGCCGCGGAGTCGTGCTCGGCATCGACCATGACGGCCAAGACCGGATTGCGTTTGTTCCCCGCAAGGTTTCTCTCAATGGTTTGAAAGACGTGCACATCCTGGGCAAGAATGTGACGCCGCTCGAGACGCGCATGCTGCGCCACCTCTTTGCGCCGTATCAGGCGCGCGTCAAGCGCATTCGTTAAGAACACTCAACCGGTTCTGCCGGGACGGCAAGCGTCGGGCTGTTCAAGGGCGTTTGCGGGCCGAGCTCAATCAACGTATCAACCAAATCCCCGCTGCATCCGGATGTTGACGCGCCATCGAGCATCGTGTACGGCAGACCGCCTGCATTGTATTCGCAGCTCATTTTCTTGTTCACGAACTTCGCCGCAATCGCAGGTTTTTCGCCGCTGTTGATGACTTCCTTGGTGAGCGTGCAGAAGGAATTGCTCGTGAACTTGATGGTGTCGGTTCCGACGCGCTGGTAGTACACGGCAGGGATGCAGCCGTTTGCCGCGTGGCGGAAGCAGTCCGTGTCGAATTCACACGCCTTGGCCGGGCGCACGGCAAGGTAGGTGCCGCCTCCCACGAGAACGACCAAGAGAAGAATGATGAGCAGGATTCTTGTCGCGTGATGGAACGCGTGTTTTCTCAGCTGCGCGCGCTCGAGCGCGTCGTCCGCCTCGCTTGAGCGAAATCCTGCCTTGCGCAGAATCTTTTTGATGTCCTCGTGTGACTTGCCTTCGTGAGTGAGATGTTCGATGGTGCGGGACGGCATGGGTTGCACGTCGAGAAGACCGCTTAAATTAGTTTATCGTCACTCGACAGTAACTGGCAAACCTTTAATGCGCGTCTTCGTGTCTCGACGGCATGAACGTTTTCGTTGACGCGCTCGAGCTCCCGTTGCGCTCCATCAGGCGCGTGTGGTGGTATTGGCTTATCCTCATCCCGGTTGTGGGATGGATTCTGGTCGCGGGCTATCTTGCGGACGCCGTGCGGGCGTTCGTGCAGGGCAAGCGCGAGCTTCCCGCATTTGGCAAGCTTGACGAGACGGCGCTTATCGGTGTCATGATGTGCATTATCGGAGCGGTCTTCTGGCTTGCGGCAACACTTCTCCTCCGCATTCCGTACGTGGGCTGGATTCCTGCCTTGTTCGTGTGGCTTGTCATGCCGCTCTTCCTCATCCATTTCGCGGTGCGCAGAACGCTCGATTTCGTTGACGACACGCCGTATCTCTTGCGCATCCTCGGCTCGCGCGTGCTCCCGTTCCTTGGTTATCACGCACGTGCATTGTTACTCGGTGTGGTGCTCCTCATCGCGTCGCTTCCTATTATTACGCTCCTCATCACGATGCCTGCATTGGCGTTCGGGAATGCGTATTTGTTCGCGAAGTTCTATGCAGAGACGGTTTATTAGTAGTCACTAGCAGATAGTAAATATAGGAATATTTATAAAGGGGGTTTGAACCGGTTCTTCTATGGACGAGCACGATTTTTACTTGCAGAAAAAGAAGAAGATATACCAAGTGCTCGAATCGGTTCTCGATGGACATGTTCCTGATTGGGCTGCGCGCACGAAGGAAGCGCTTGATATTCGTGCTATCGCGGAACGCTCAGGATATCGCGTCATGGACGGCAATACTGCCGGCAGGCCCAAGCCGTGGAGCGTCTTGATTGCCGACCCGGGCAAGTATGATGAGCGCGTCCATCACATTATCAATGAGTTGGTCATGCTCAACCATCCGGTCGTACTTCTTGACGGCTATCGAGGTATGATTAAGCACTCCCGGGCGGGCACTCCTGCGGAAGTGATGGTGCAAGTAGGAAAGACCATCAAATATCTCTTCTCAACAGATTGCACCCAATATGGCATTGAGGGCTGGGATGCAAGTTATGATGATGACCTTGACGCATTGCACGAAATGCTCACGGGAAGCAGACGCCCTGCGCACGTGTTTCTCAAAGCGGTTGAGCGGAGAAATGAGGACGTTTTCGTGCCGCAGCTCTTGCGAACTCCGCGACGCGGAGTCATTCAGAAACTCGGCCTCGTTGAAACGCTCGAAGGAAGCATCCAGCAGACACTTGCCCTGGACGGACGTCCCTATCTGGTGCTTGTCCCAACACAAATCGGCTGGAAGCGACAGAACGATATGCGCGACGAAATCACGCCGTTCATCCAGACGAACATCCTCACAACCATCGATCGGATAACGGAACAATGAAAGAAGCGTTCATCTCGGACGTCCACGCGAAATACGACCGCCTCACGCGCGCCGTGAGCCGTCTCAAGGAACACGGCTACGACCGGTTGCGATGCCTGGGTGATGTGGTCGGCGACTATGCTGCCGACGAGTGGGTCACGCACCAATGCGTTGACCTTATCAAAAAGGAATGCGACCTCTGGATTCTCGGCAACCACGACGAGGCAGCGCAACTCCGAAACCGGTTCAAGGCGGAATGCATCAAAGAGTATCTCACGTCAGCGCGCAGAATCGTTCATGAACAGGATGTCGTCTACGCGCATACGGAACCCGCGCACCGCTATGGTCCTGACGCCATTTCGCAAGGAAGCTATGTGGATACGACCGATGCTGCGCGGCGCGTCTTTGACCGGACAACCTATCGGCTTGCATTCCTCGGGCACACGCACGTTCCCGCCGCATTCGGCTCAGATGGAAGCAGGCATGACTTTCCTGCAACGAGAACTATGCAGCTGGACAAGCGTCTGCGCTGGATTCTCACTGTCGGTGCGGTCGAATCGTCACGCGATGGACCCTGCGCTGCCGTGTTCGACCACGACGCGTGGACCTTGACCGTCATTCGCGGTTAAGCAATTGCGGCAATCGCTCCAGCTTCGTAGATGACGTTGCCGGTTATAGGAATGGCTCCTTCTTGCTTGCTCTTTTGTTCTGCACGTGCGATTTCGCTGAACAAGGTATCGAGACCTTGATCTTTGTCGACAAGCATGGTCTTGATATCGCTGAGGCTCTGCCGGACTTCTTCGCTCACGCTAGGATTGTTTGCAAGTTCTAATATTGACTGGTATTCTTGTTCCTGCGCTGCTGTTCTTCGGCTGCCGAGTTCCCAGAGCGCATAGAGTTTCGATACTTGCGCACTGGAGAGTGCGTGTGTACTCAATTGACCGACATCAATGACGTGAACTGCGCTCGTGGAAGGATCGATGAGCAGATTGATGGCAAGATCCGGAATGACGTATCCATTCACCAGAAGTTTACGGACTATGTCTTGCACCTGCGTTCTTACTTTGAGGAAATCGATGTTTACGAGCGTCTCAGGTGGAAGTTCTGATAGGTCTGTGACTCCGGCGGCAAGATCCTCCACCAAGACGTGTGTGCCGGGAAGCTTACCGAGCGAGCGGCCTTGTGTCCCGTGTTCAGAACCGATTGCCTCGTCGACAATATCCCAATAGCCAGGATACACATCACCATTCTCCACGGAGGGAAGGAATTCTTGGTAGAAGTCCCG
>DATILO010000082.1:0-14135 GCA_035476335.1 Binatia bacterium
TTCTTTTGTTCCGACACGCAGCAACGGCCGCTTTTCCAAGGTTGTACAAATGGCATGAAGATAGGCAACGACGTGATTGTTTTTGGTCGCAACGCTCTTGTTCATCGCAACAATCAATTCGTGCGCGGTCAATGGGTCGAGATACAATTCAGCGACGCGCTTGCCGATGAACGTTGCCTTGAACGCCACGTCTTCACTCAGTTCATTTGCACCGACAAAATCATCTTTCTTCACCGTTGGCAGAATGAACTCCCAATCTTCAAGCAACTTCAGCATCTTGTCCATCGTCATCGCCAGACGCTCTAGGTCCTGGAACTGGTGCGCCCAGAACGTCTTGGAGAAGAACTCAAGCAGTTCTTTCCTTGTCCCGACCATCCGTGAGGAAATCAGCGAAAGAATGTATGTCCGTAATACGGGTTCAACGGCGAGTTTCGAATAAATCTCCTCGGGCTCGCCCTTGATGTATCTTTCCGTAATGTCTTCAACATCCGTCTCGCTCGCGGCAAGTGCAATCGCCTCGCCCACGTTGTCAAACTTCGGTCTTCCTGCGCGGCCGGCCATCTGCAAGTATTCAAGAACGGGAATGTAGCCCATCCCGCGCTGCCCGTAGCGCTTCAAATCCCGGATAATGACGCGATAGGCAGGCATGTCAACGCCCATCGCGAGTGTCGGCGTGCACGCGATAATCCCAATCGTGCCATTCTTGAAGTTTTCCTCAATCAATTCCTTCTGTCTCGCGTGCAAGCCCGCGTGGTGGAACGCGACACCGCCCTTCAGGCACAACGCAAGCCGTTCACACTGTTTTGTGGGGCGGGAAAGCACGTCAAGCGCCTGTTCGGCCAGCGTGTTCAATAGCTCGGACTTCTTTCCCGTCTTCTTGCTGATCTCCTCCGCGGCCTTCTCGGCCCCGCGCTTGGTGCCGACGAACACCAGCGCCTGCTTTTTCTTCTCAAGCGTGTCGAGACAGATGTTCACGACGGAGTCTGACGTCTTCTCAAGGATGGGAACGGAACGCATGGAGAGAACGGACGAGTGAAAGTATAAAAGAGTTTGCCGAGCTTGCCGCGCGTTCGTGTCGCTGCCCGCGTCGTTGCTCGCGTCCCCGGCAGTTTTGTCGTTCGTTCATCTACGAAAACGACGCCTCAAACCTGCCTGGGAAGAAGAGCCAAGTCATGAATGGCGGAGAGCCAGTTTTACGCGGTCTCACAATGCTTCGGACAGTCCTTCTTGCACGAGCTGGTGATGATGCTGCACTCCACCGGCGTTCCGGTAGCACAGCCGCCCTTGCAGAGCCCGTCGCGCACGAGAGGACCGCAGCTTGCGACGCACGCGTCGTAATCAGGCGCCTGCGCACAGGCTGCTTCCCCATCAGAGACGCACTGGGTTTCACAGTCGCTCACGCAGGTATTCGTTGCAGGAGCTTCCGGTAGTGCAGCAGGAGTAGCGGGAACTGTGGGTATGGGCAATTGCGTCGGCTGTTCTCGCACCGGTTTCATTCCGGGAGCAGCGCATCCGGCAAGCAGCAGCAAGACCAGCACTGCAATGAGTTTCTTCATCGTTCACCTCAGCAATCGCGCACGCAGTCCGTGTCACAATCCGTCTTCGTCATATTGCATCCGTCCGTGCACGAATCCGTCAGGTAGTCAGTGCAATCAGCAACCGTGTCATTCCCGCTGTCGCTCAGCATCAGGCATCCTTTCTTGCAGATTGCCGGGTGCACATACGGCTCGCACGTTTCACGGCAGTAATCAACATCTTCTGACTGGCAACCCGCGCTTACCTTGCCTGCGCAATCGGCACCGCACGATGTCTTCAGCTTTCCGCAGAAGGTGCCGCAGTCGCTCAGGCACGAATTCTTCGTGCCGTTGAGCTGTCCCGGCGTGTAGAGCTTGTCCGGGCCCTGGCTTTCATCGGTTTCGGTCTCGCCGCCCTTGATGGTGACGCTCTTGTTCTTGATGTCCACCATCGCGTTCTTCTTGGTCGTGAGCTTGATGGTGGGCTTGAGATAGGCCTTGTCGCCCGCGAGGAAAAGACTGCTGTTCACGTCGAAATCGAGCGTCGCAGTCGCGGTTGTTCCGGCAGCGACGTCCAGCACGCCGATGAGCTTCAAGGTTCCGCTCGGTACCTTGACATCATAGGACTTGCCGCTGATGGTCGCGCTCGCCTTGCTGATAGCGAGCCGGATTTGTGTGTACTTTGCGGGCGCGAGGTCCACGTTCGCAAGCAGTTCCTGCGTGTTCTGCAGCGTGGTGAGCTCGAATTCCTGCGTTCCGTTGACGGTCACCCAATCGCCTTCAGCGCCCGCAACGTGGACTGCGATATCCGTGAGCGTGACGGTGAGCTTGCTGATGCTGCTCTCCTTTACCGCGGCATCGGTGACCGTGAAGACGGCCGTGCCGGTCGTTGGAGCAGGCGGTGTTTCAACGACAGGCGTGGGTGCAGGAGCAGTTTCAGGAACGGGTGTCGTTTCGGCAACTTCTTTCTTTGAGCACCCCGCAAGCAGTATGAGAACAACGAGAACGCCAATCACCCATTTGCGCATGGATGGCCGATTGCTCTTTTGTTATATAAATTTACTGATTCAGTTCGCGCGCGATGCGGTTTGTGGTGTCGGCATTCACGTAGTGGAGCATTCGCTTGAGCGCATAATAATACCCGTCCGCGTCCGAATCGCCGTGGCCCTTGAACAGCACCCCACTATAATCAACCGCCAGCGGCAAGTCGCTGCTGACGACGCGCTCATTGCGGACGCACAATCCGAGCGCGGCAGCCCCGTTGTACACGGACTTGCTTACAGGCGCAGCTATCGCGCGCAGGGTTCGCTTGAACGAAGGACCGAAGATGCCGAGCTTTGCGTTCTCCAGGCCTTTTGCCACGGTCGCGCACACGAGCCGCGCTCCCGCGATATAGGAATCCTTGAAGATGCCGCCGGTGCTGCCCGGAGCGATGACCACATTCACGTCCCCGTCCAGGCAGTGCTTGGGCTCGACGTGCCGCGGCATCGGGATGCCGTTTTCGTGCGCGAGCAGTTTCATCGTTTCGCGGACAAGCGTGTTGCCTTTGGTGAATTCCTCCCCGTTTGAGAGGAAACCGACCGTGACGTCCTGGGGCGATTTTCCCCATTCCTTGACCGCGTATTCCACGCCGATGCGCGCCACGCGGCTCAGCTCCTGCGGCGTGTAGTCCGCGGTCCCTCCGACGTCAAGACAGAAATAGGAGCCCGTCCGTGACGGCAGCTGCGCAATTTGCGCATGAATCGTTTCGTCAGATGAACGATGATTGATGAGTCGATGCGTCGCGATGCGTTCATATTCCGTGCGCAGGTAGTCGAGCGTCGCGTTCGCAAGCGACAAGGAAAACAGCTTGCCGAACAGGGATTTGCCCTTGAGCTTGGCCTCAAGCCCTTCCTTCATGTGGCGGGCGCCTGCGGAAATGCCCTTGATGCTCAGGTTGCCGTCAAAACCGTCCTGAACCGAGAGGTCAATGTCCTTGCCGCCGTAGCGGCCGTCCATGAAGTGCAATGCCGTGAGGGGACCTAGGTACTCGACATCCCGCAGTCCCTGAAGGATGTTGTGCGCCTCGCGCGTGGCCTGGTTCGTGCGTCCGATGTCTGTTGAATTCGCGAGCAGCGCGATAGTCGGGTACTTCTTGTTCTTGACCGCGCGCACATACGCCGCGCCCATCTTCGCGAACTGCGCAAGCTGTTCGCCGGTTCCGTCAACGGTTGCGCCCACGTCAAGCCCAAAGTAGGAGCCGCGCATCGAAGGCAGTTCTGCAAGGATGGGAATCGAGGTCACTCCGGGAATCGAATCAAGCACGTGGTGCGCAATGGGAACGACCCCGCGATTGGACGCGCACGTGAGCACGCCGTCCAGCGTGCCTTCGCTCAGGTCGGTAAGCAGTTTGTAGGTTGCCGTCTTGCGGCGCTCGCCGGTGACGCGACCGTCGCTCTCAATGCGGCCGCCGGACGATTCGAAATTGACGCGTGGCAATGCGCAGAACTTGAGCACGAACTCACCCAAAAGCTCGGGTTGCGCAACGACCTTCACCGTAACGTTGGGAAACTCCTCAATAAAGCGGGCAAGCCCTTCGTAGGCGCGTTGCCCCACGGTTCCCTGATTCGTGTCGTCCCCCCCATCTGCGTCCAGTCCCAATCGCGGATTCGCGCGCAGGCTGAACACCGACTTCTCCAAATCCCCCATAGACGGGAGCAATAGGGGACGCTTTTAAAAGGTTACGTCTCAAGCTTTGTCAAAGCTTGAGCAAAGTCCTCGTCGTTCCGGTTCGAGAAGCACGTGAACATCTGCTTGCTTCGCAAGCAGGTTCAAGACTCTTCTCTCACCGTCACGAACTCGGACGCGGTTCCCGCCCGTTTCATGAACTCTCTGGTTGTGCACTACTGAAGGGCGTAAGCTTTAAAAAGCCCATAATGGGTTGTCGAGATACGGCCTCGTAGCTTAGTCTGGCTTGAGCGTTCGACTGATAATCGAAAGGTCCCGTGTTCGAATCACGGCGAGGCCATTATGACATATGACTTGGAATTAGGCCGTGCCGTTGATCAAATTAGAGAGAGCCATGCCAAGTCAGTTTGCATTCAATTGCCCGAAGGTCTCAAGCCGGACGCGCAGTCCATCGTGAACAAACTCGAACGCGAAACAGGCGCCAACGTCATCATTTGGATGGGCTCCTGCTACGGCGCGTGCGACGTCCCGGACGTTGAGAAACTCGGCATCGACCTCCTCATCCAGTGGGGACACAGCGAATGGAGCTAGCGCCCTTCATCTTCACCGTTTTTCTTTCATCACTCGGACTGCTTGCCGGCGTCATCGTGGCCCGCATTGCCAAGGAGGAATTGCGCGACGGCGAGAACTACTTCCTGTGGCTTGAGAACATCATTCTTATCGCGGTGCTCGTGTTTTCGTGGCAACTCTTCGCGCTGCCGCTCTTCATTTTCCTCGCACTCCTGACATTCCTCATGCTGTTGCCCGTTAGGAGAGTTCCACCCGCGCTTGCCCGCCTGAGAACCAGTCCTGTGGCATTCGTGCTGCTCACGCTCATCCTGTTCACCGCGCAGGACGCTCCAACCTTCAAGCTCCTCGCATCATTCGCGTTTCTTTACGGACTTCCCGCGGGCACCTTGCTGTTCATGCGTCAACGGAACTGGGGCGCCGGATTGCTCATCCGCATCGTGCTGATGCTCGGCTGCGCGCTGCTCTTCCAGCTGTTACGCTAGCAGGCGAAGAAGAATATCTCCCACGAATCCGGACAACAGGATAATCACGAGACTGTCGTCAATCACGTCCACGACGAGCTCCACGAACGTCGCAGCAACTGCCATCGCCAGCGCGGGCCAGAACGGAAGCATGCTCCATCCGACCGCAAGGCAGACGATGAGCATCGCCATGCTGCCCTCCAGTGATTTGTTACCGAGCCGTAACCTGCCGAACTTCTTGCCCACCAGCGCAGCAGCCGCATCTCCGAGGAAAAACATCAGCAGCGCCGCGATGACGACTTCGCGCTGGAAGAACTCGAGCGAGATGAGCGTTGCGATGAGCGCGAGCGTGGCGGCATGCAAATGCTTGATTTCGCGCTTGCGCTGGAGGAACGGCAGCAGGTAGAGTTTGAGATTGAGCTCGTTTCGGAAGTAATCAAACACCAGCGAGCCGAGCAGCGCAATGAGCAGCAGGCCTTTCACCGCACCCATTCCGTAGGTATGCTCAACCCAGAGACAGACGGGAATTCCGACGGCTCCGGCTCCCACGTGCGCAATCTTGCGGAAGATTTCTTCCCGGTACGTCAGGTCCTTCACCATGCGGTTTTCCTCATGCCCAGCGCGTGACCGAGATGGTTCACGGCAATGTGGAGAAAGAAACTCAGGACGATGAGCACCAATGCTGCGGTCCATCCGGGGAAGTACACGAACGATGCCAATGCAAGTCCTCCGATGACGAAATCGAGCTGGTCGAAGGGAATCCACGGTGCTCCGGGAGCAATCCCGAGGCGCCGCTTCACAAAACTCTTGAGCATATCACCGAGAATCGCGCCCGCTCCGAGGAGCAATCCGAGCAACCACCATTGTGCATAAGGTGCGATGCTCAACGACGGCAACAGGGGAACGAGGAGGTTCTGCATGCCTGCGACAACAACGCCGCCGAGCGTTCCCAAGAACAAGCCTCGCCACGTCTTGTGGCTCCCAAACAATTTTGCGGAAACTGGCTTGCCTGGAAGCCAGTTGCGCCCGATGACGGGCATCATGTTCGCCACATAGGCAGGAAGGAAAAAGTAGAGCAGGGCAAGAAGGTTCATCGTGTCCCCCGCAATTCTCGAAGAACCGCCACGCCCACGATGAACACCAGCAGGTAGAGCGTGCTCGGAATGAACTGCCAGCCGAGCGTTATCACCACGAACGCATAGACTGCTACCGCCGCGATTTTGCTCGTGACCAAATGCCGGAACGGCTTGCCGAGAACGACCTTCAGCAACCCGTACACCACGATGAGCACCGCGAGCACGAGCAGCGCAATGCGTTCCGTGAACACTTCAGGCGCAAGCCAGGAAAGCCAGACAATCGTCGACAGATAGAGCGCATAATCTGCAAGCGAATCGAGCTTCGCACCGAGATGCGTTCGTTCATTCCGCGACCGCGCGAGCAAGCCGTCAATCACATCCGTCAATCCCGCGAGCACGAACACGAAGAGGAACATGATGCGGTTCCCCTGCCACGCAATCGGATAAAGAATGATGACGAGCACAAATCGAAGAAGTGTTACGTACGTCGCGAGCGTGAGCTTACCCATGGTGCCTCTCGAACCAGGCGTGACTTCGGTGGAGCAGCCCGTTCTTGACGCGCGACTTCAGATACGTCCACTCGGACCCGAACTGGTCGCGCAGCAGCCGGAACGCACGGTGCGTTTTGTGCGCCTCGTGGAAGAAATGCTCCTCTTTCTCGAAACCCACGCGTGCCTTCTCATACAACGAATTCTCTTTGCCCATTGCAAGCGAATGGCCGCGCACCAGCTCGTGGAGGAATTCGTGCACGTTATCTGCTTCGCAGAAACTCAATGCCTGCCCGAGCTCAGCAGCGACGTGCCCGTCCGAGCCTGCGGTAATCGGTTTCTCGAGCTCTTCCGCCCAGGCAATCGCGCGGAGGTTCATCCGGTGCGTCGTGTAGGCGTTAATGCCCTCAACCACATCAATGGAACGTTCCATCTTCTGGGTGATTCTGCTCTTGTGAATGCCCGTAATGCCAATGCCAAAGGGATGCGGCGCGCAAATCACGGCGTTGTACGGCTTCGCGCGTTCATACAATTCAGTCGTGCTTACGGGAAGCCGGAACGGGTCCTTCCGTCGCAAGGGTGCAAGCACCTTCCGCGCCCATTCTGCGCACTCGCGCTTCGTGGAAAAATAGAGAATCGTGTGCGAACCTTCCTGCGACGTGAGCTCAACTCCGGGAATGACGAGCACGCCTTTTGCGTTGAAGCAGCGCAACGCTCCCGAAACCGTATTATGGTCGGTGATTGCAACTCCGATGCCCAGCTTGCGTGCCCTCCGGAGCGTGTTGTCAATGCGCGCCAAGCTGTCCTGCGAGCGGTCGGTGTGGAAATGCATATCGACACCGACAAACCCGTCCAGGGCAACGGGCTTCCGGAACACCGCTTTTTGCATGGTCGGATTGTTGGCCGAAGGATATTTAAATGTTCCTCGGCTCACCGCACCAAAAGATGGTGCTTGCGAACAACCCGGTCTTCTGGAGCATTGTCATCGCGGCAGTCGCCGCGCAAGGGCTGAAGATTCTCCTCATTCTCTTTCGCCACGCGCAGGACTTCCACCTCGCGGATTTGGTCGTCACCGGAGGAATGCCGAGCAGCCACACCGCATTGGTGTCCGCGCTCGCCCTGAGCGCGTACCTGACCGAAGGATTCACCACGCTCTTCTTCGTCACGCTCGTGCTCGCCCTCATCGTCATCCGCGACTCGCTCGGCGTGCGGCGCACCGTGGGAGAGGAAGGGCAAGTCATCAGCCAGCTCATCACGAAAGCGAAACTCCGCATCCCGTTCCATTATTCCCTGGGACACACGCCCCTCCAGGTGGTTGTGGGTGCGGCCATCGGCATCGTTTCCGCCATTGTCGCATTCGGCATCTTCTCGTAATGTTTAAATAGCGCACGAGAATCAGCTTCCCAAAAGAGGACCCGCATGCTCAGCATCTATGACTATATCTATGGCATCGCCCAGCTCGCAGCGGGCTTCCTTGCCATCATCGCGGGCTTCATCGCACTCTCGCTCATCCAGGCGGCAAAGAAGGAACTTCGCGCATGGAAATACATGCTCGCCGCGCTCGTCCTCTTCGTTGTCGTGGAAGTCATCGGCGCCTTGGCAGCGTTCGGCATTCCTGTCGCGCCGTTCTGGACCCACGTGCTCGTGAGCATCCTCCTCACGCTGGTCATTACTGCGCTCATCGTACAAATCCATCTCGGCAAGGGGTGGGCTGAATGAATGCCGTTGAGGCACTCACGATTGCCGCGCCATTCTATAATCTCGCGCTCGTCGTGGTGATGCTCTTCCTGTTCGGCAAGCTCTTCGCGCTCAAGAACAAGAACGTCTTCCTCACGCCCTGGTATTTCATTTTCGCGGCCGTCGTGGTGTTCATCATCGAAGAAGTCATCACCATCCTCCGTGCGGCGAGAATCATCGACATCACGCTCCACATCAACGGATTCTTCGAGCTGCTCATCATCTCGCTCTTCATCTACACGCTCTTACTGCTCCGCGAGCACGTCACTTCTCGCGCGCGTTGAGGAACTTGAGAATATCCGCAAGCACCGCTCCCTGGGTGTCGTCCCGGATAACGGTGTGCGTCACGCTGTCCAACCAAAGAATCCGCTTGTCCTGACTGCCGAGCATCAGATACAAGTCATTTGCACTGGAGGGATCGACCGTGGGGTCGACGCGGGACTGGATGAGCAGCACCGGTTCCTTGACAGAAGGTGCGTCCGCGACCGTCTGCGCGATGAGCTTGTTGAGCTCGGCAATGGTCTTCGTGGGCAGCACCGGATAATAATGGCCTTCTTCTTCAGGCAATACGGTGTGAGGTGTCCAGCGGAGCACGTTGCTCGCGAGCTTCGCGTACTTCGTGCGCGTGTCCCGCAGCGTGACCGGAGCGCCAATCGTGACAATGCCTGCAAGCGGGTATTCCTTCCCGAGTTCCAGCGCAAGCGAGCCTCCTGTTGAGACGCCGATGACGAACACGTGCGTCGAGACCGCCGCAAGCCGGGCATAGCTCTCATTCACGTTGGTGTACCAGTCCTGCCAGGTCGTTGCTTCCAAATCAGCCGGGCTTCGGCCATGTCCGGCAAGCACCGGGGCAAGCACGGTATAATGATGTTCGGCAAGGTAGATGGAGAGCGTCTTCACTTCCCACGGCGTTGCGCTGAGCCCGTGAATAATCAACACGGCAGGCCTGCCCGGATGTTCGGCATAGAACTGCCCATTGTCGTCCTGCGGCAAGGGCGTGAAGAACGGCGCGCTCGAGCACGCCGTCAACAAAACGAGGCAGATGAGCAGTCGCGGGAGGTTCATGGTCAGCGTTTCTTGAGTTTCTTCCTGAGGGCTTCAATCTCGCGGTTGAGCTGTTCAATCTCTGCGCGCGAGCGTTCGACTTTCTTGTGCGTCTCCTCGCCGCGCTTCGCGAGGAGCTTGTTCATGTTGAGCAGGACGCCCTTGCACGCGGTGATGAAGGGGTGTTCCTCATGCGGAATGTGTATCGGCTTCTTCGGCAGCGGCGGCAGTCCGTGGCGGTGGAGCTTTTCGATGAATATGGCCACGATGTACGCTCCCGCAAGGGCGAGGAGTCCGATGAGGAGCGCCAAGGGCAGGAGGCTACAGACGCCGCTCAGGATGAGGTAGAGCGCAAGTGATACGAGCGTGCTCGCCGCCCCGGTGTACAGCCAGCGCCTGCCGAGCTCGCGCTTGAGCATGTAATGGCGGATGATGAAGGTGAGCACGATGACCGCAAGCGCCGCGGCGATGACGCTCAGCATCGCGGGCATCGTTGCGCAGAAGCCCTGCAGCGAGAACTTCGCGGCACAGTCGACCGGGCAGTTCTCGGGCGTCTCGCCTTCGCCGCACCAGCCGTTGCCGCACGAGCACATCGTCGGGTCATAGCGCTCCTCGTCATGGAGCGGCTTGCCAACAATCGCGTACTCGTCGTTCGAGTTGCAGTCCAGGATGGAGAACTGCACGTACTGGTCCTGTCCCACGAGCGGCTGTTCGGGCGTCGACTTGCCGATGTCGGTGGTGATGATGCGCTCCACGACGTGGATGCCGAGCGGGTCGTCGATGAGTGCCGTGTGCGTGAGGTTGAGCTCGTAGTAGTTCTTGCACGGGTTGTTGACATAGTCCTCACCGACACGCTGCGCGCTCTGCGTGGTGATGATGCCGTCATTCTTCATCGTGAACTGCACGAGCTCGTTCGTGCCCACGCGGAAGAGCCCGGCGTTGAATGCGTAGGACTGCGTTCCCGCAATGACCTGGTAGTTGATGCTCGGCACGCGGGGGATGATGCGTCCGGTGATGGTGTCTTGCACGAGCCGCGAGTTGAGGTTGAACGCCTGCGTGACCGTGCGCTGTCCGACGAGCCAGTTGAGGAGGTTGTTCACCGTGTCCACGGTCGGCGAACCGAGCGTCGGCGAGCCCACGAGCACGGCCTTGCGCACCTTCGGGATGGTGGCGTCCTTGCGGTCGTAGGCGACGTGGAGCGCCTCCTGCACAATCAAGCCGCCGGCGCTGTGCCCGACCAGGTAGTAGTTGTCATACCGGTTGGAGTTGAGCAGGAGCGCGTCCGCGAGGTTCGTCCCGAGCTCCTCGAGCGAGAGGTTCGTCGGGTAGTCGTACGTCCAGACGTCGAAGGGCTGCTGAGTCGTGCGGAAGTCGTCAATCATGAAGTTATACGTGTTCTTGTTGCTGAAGGCGCCGTGGACGAGCACGATTGCCGTTCGGGTGTCGGGTGCGTGGTAGGCGCGCTGGAACTCCGCGATTTCGCAGGCCGTGCAGGTGACTCCGAGCGTGGCGAGCACCGCGCGCTTGCCGTCCAGGATTGTCCGGAAGTCCGCCAGCTTGACCGAGATGTGGTCGCCCACCTGCGTTCCGCCGAGGTAGGTCCATTCACCGTTCTCAAGCGCATAGACCGCGACGCTGCCGCGCTCGACGCCCTTCGACTGCGACACGGGCATCGTGATGGTGACCGGGAGCTTTGCGTTCGGTGCTGCCGCGAGGTCAACCACGAGCGGCGTGCCGAGCACGACGAGACTCGGGTTTGCGGGCTCGGGGATGGGGAACGTGAGCCCGAGGAGACGGACGCTGACGGGCGTGTCGATGACGGCGAAGGAGTAGCCGTCGTCACGCAGGACATTGTCCCGCGGACCGAGGTCTTTGTACGCTGAAATGAACGTCGTGAGCCCTTCAGGGGAGATGACGCCGCGCTCGCCGAGCGTTTCGGCACTCGTTCTGCTGCGCAGGGTGCGGTTGCCGCACGTCTGGGCTTCCCGGTCAACGCGCGAGAGTTGTTCAACCTGGCACGTCGTTGCCGTGCAGCGCAGCACCTTGAGATCCTTGAAGGTGTCCGGCACTTCGACCGTGAGGTCGAGCGTGTCTCCTGCGCAGGAGAGCTTGAACGGCTTTGTCGCGAGCTGGTATCCGCGCGGGATGAGCGACGTGATGTCCACCGCGCTGCGCGTCGCCTCGACGGCGGTTCCGGAACTCCGGTTGATGCTGCCGCAGGTGATGGCGGTGTTGCCGCCCACCGGCGTGGGCGTTTCAATTACTCCTGAGCAGGACTGGCTTTCCGCGGGCTCGTTGTCATTCGTGCCGCAGCTGCTCAGGTCGGAGCAGTCACGGGTCTGCGTGCCGCCGATGCACGGTCCCCAGTCGTCGCACAGCCAGCTCTCGACGCAGGGCGTGCAGGACTGGCTTTCCGCGGGCTTCGATTGCGTGGTGCCGCAGTTGTTCGCATCGGTGCAGGTGCGGCCCTGCAGGTAGTTGGTGCAGGTGCTCCACGCGGTGCAGCTCCAGCTCTCGTCGCAGGGCGTTGCGCCGCCGCCGTTCGCGGGCGGGGCGTTCACCGTCGTGGTGATGGTGCCGGTGGTTGCGTTGATGCTGCTGTCCGTGCTCAGGACGGCAGTCACGGTCACGGCGTATGCTCCGGTGACATCTTCGTCCGTGAGAGAGAGGGTGACGGTTCCCGTGGTGCCCGGTGCGAGGGTGATGTTGTACGCGCTCAGTGTCGCGGTGCTCGCATTGTCCGGGTTGCTGACCGTGAGGTTGTACGTGCTCGGCACGGTGCCGTTGTTGCCGATGGTGATGGTGTAGCCGGTCGGCGAACCCAGCGTTGTGCTGCCTGACGCCGGAGCCGTGATGTTCACTCCGACGAGCAACGGATAGATGGTGTTGATGATGCTGCAGCCGTTCAGATTTGCGTTCGAGACCGTGCTGTTGATGACGGTGCAGTCGGTGAGATTGCTGTTCGTCACGTTCGAATTGATGATGGTGGAGTTCGTGATGGTGGTCCCATTGACCTTGCTGTCCGTCAGGTTGCTTGCGTTGATGGTGCTGTCGAACTTCTTGCTCAGCACGATGCTGCTGTTGATGACGAGCGTGGCGTTGTCCGTGCTGTTGCGTTCAACGCTGTCGATGATGGTGGCATTGGTGTTGTTGCTGCCGATGACGATGGAGTTCGTGATGGTGCAGTTCTTCTTGATGCTGCCAATCACCGTCGAGTCCGTGACCGTGCAGCCGATGATGGTGCTGTTCGTGACGGTCGAGTTCGTAATCGTGCTGTTCTGGTCGATGGAGTTCGTCTTGGTGCTGTTCGTGCAGGTGGTGAGATTCTCGAAGCTGCCCTGAATCACGCAGTTTGTGTTGTTGCTGTTGATTTTCGTCGTGTTCGTGAGGTTCGAGTTCGTGCAGCGCGCTCCTATCTCGCTGCTGTTCGTCACGATGCAGTTCGTGTTCGTGCTGTTGATGACGATGGAGAACGTCTTGCTGCTGTTCGTGCACACCGAGTTCGTTTCCGTGCTGTTCGCGACGCGGCAATCGTTGTCGGTGCTGCCCACCACGGTGGAATTACTCTTGGTGCTGTTGATGCACGTGCTGGAGTTCTCGAACGTCTTGCTCAGCGTGCAGCCGATATTCGTGCTGTTCCGCTTCGTGGAGTTCAGGCAGAAGGTGTCGAGCTCGGTGCTGTTGAAGACGAAGCAGCCGTTGTTCACGCTGCCGGTGATGGTGCAGTTGGTCTTGGTCGAACTGTTGATGCTCGAGTTGGTCACTATGCAGTTGTTGAGCGTGGAGTTCGTGACCGTGCTGTCGGTGATGTTGGTGTTGTTCTTCACCGACTTCAGGATGGTGCTCGCGTTCACGAATGCGTTGATGTCGGTGCTGTTGATTTCCGTGCTATTGATGATGGTTGCATTCGTATTGTTGCTCGAGATGATGATGGAATCCAGGATGACGCAGTTCTTCTTCACCGAGTTGTTCACGACGGAATTCGTGACGGTGCAGTTGATGAGCGTGCTGTTCGTAATCGTGGAGTTCGTGATGTTGCTGTTGATGTCAATCGAGCCGGTCTTGTTCGAGTTCAGACAGAAGGTATTATTCTCGAAGCTGCTCGCGATGGCGCAGTTCACGTTCGAGCTGTTCACCTTGGTTGAATTGGTAACGGTGGAATTCTGACAGAACGTGTTGATTTCGGTGCTGTTCGTGACCGTGCAGTCGATATCCGTGCTGCCGACCACAATGGAACCGGTCTTGGTGCTGTTCGTGCACGTGCTGCTGTTCTCAAACGTGCTTGAGAGAACGCAGTTGGTGTTCGTGCTGTTGAGCTTGGTCGAATTCGTGATGTTGGAGTTCGTGCACTGCGTATTGATTTCCGTGCTGTTGGTTACCAGGCAGTCCAGATTCGTGCTGTTGATGACGGTGCTATTGATTTTGGTGCTGTTCGTGATGTTCGAGTTTGTGCAGAGGACGTTGATTTCGGTGCTGGACGTGACGTTGCAGTTCGTGTCGTTGCTGTCGACGACGGTGGAGTCGGTCTTGGTGCTGTTGGTGCAGGAGCTTGCGTTTTCCAGGGTTCCTGTGAGGATG
>DATILO010000083.1:0-7964 GCA_035476335.1 Binatia bacterium
TCACGGTCACGAGCGTCGACGTCACGCACGGCATCAGCATTCCCGCGTTCCACGTGAACGCGCAGCTCCAGCCGGGCAAGGCAACGACGGTTGCGTTTGACGCAACGGAAACCGGCATGTTTGAATTCAGATGTAGCGTGATTTGTGGCTCCGGGCATCGCGACAT
Source organism: Binatia bacterium (assembly GCA_035476335.1). Classification (GTDB taxonomy): domain Archaea; phylum Nanobdellota; class Nanobdellia; order Woesearchaeales; family ARS49; genus DSQK01. The sequence goes on from DATILO010000083.1 coordinate 167, forward strand.
GCTCGGCGCCGTTGAGGTGCAACCATGAAAAAACTCTTCTTTGTGCTGCTGGCACTCCTTATTGTGGGGTGCAGTTCTCCGCCGGCGCAGCCCGCACCGACGCCCATTGTACCCCCTTCCGAAGTTGTTCCCGCACCGCAGCACGAGACGGTGACGCCCACAACCCCTCCCGCCTCAGGAGTCTGGACCGGCAAGACTGCGAAGTTCACCATGTCCATCACGCGCGACGGGTTCAGCCCGCACGTGCTCACGGTGCCGTGGAACACGAGCGTCAAAATCACGCTCATGAACGACGACTCCGTCCAGCACTCGTTTGATGTTCCGCCGCTGAGTCTTGCACGCACCCTTGCGCCGCAGGAAACTGTCGTCATCAGCTTCATCTCGTCAACGAAGGGCGACTTTGTCATCGATGACCGCTATGGCTCATCGGACGGCAACCTCATTGTCGGCGGCGAAACGTAATGGCAAAAGACCGCACCTTGCGCATCATCATCGGCATCCTGCTCATCCTTGCAGGGCTGCCCGTCATAGGAATGTTCGGTATGATGCACTTCGGTGGAGGCGCGCTCCTCGGGCTTGCCGCAATTGGTGTCGGACTCTGGCTCATTATTGACGCAGGGAAGCCGTGAAGTCGTTCGATGATGCCGTTGCTGCAGGAAAGACGCTCCTTGCGCAGCCGTTGCTTCCGGTGTTCTCCACCATCCTTGACGCCCTCTTCCTGGTGAGTTTCGGCTTTGTGTCCGGGCTCTTCGGAAGTGTCATTGCAATTCACGCACAGAACCTCGTGACCGTCATCGGGCAGCAGCTCCAGGACGCGGGTTCGAGCTATGCGACGCCCAGCATGACGGAGCTCGTCTTTTCGTCAGCAGCACGACCCTACCTTGGCGGTGTGCTCGGGTGGCTGTTCCTGCTCGCGGTTGCGACGTTCGTGCTTTACGTTTTGCTGGAGGGCACGGTGTGGTCGCTCGCGAGCAACAAGCCGTGGAAAACCTATCTGTTTTCATTCGCAAAGCTGAATGCAGTGTGGTTTGTCGTCTTTGGCGTGCTGCGTGCAATCAACGACGTGATTGATTTGCGCTCCGCATTCCTCCAATCGATTACGAAAACGCCCGGCTGGGTGGTTCCTGCCGGCGTGCGCATCGCGGTTCTCTTCATCTTTCTCTATTTCGTGCTGCTTTCTTATGCGGAATTGCGGCACGCGACGTGGTGGGCTGCGTTCAAGAACGCGTTCGGCGTGACGCAGTGCATTCGCATCCTGCCCGCATTGGTGATTCTTGGCATCGTGTATCTTTTCCTCCAGTTCGTGCTCTTTCCCGCGGTGTTTGCTCCGCTCACGCGATGGAGCGAGCCGCTGGCATTGACGCTCGCCATCGCCATTCTCGGGCCGCTGGCATTCGGAGCAAGACTTTATATCGTAAAAGCGTTTGCAACCGAGCATGGTGTTCATCAACAGTCTTGAGCCGGCGCTCTTCAGCATCGGACCATTCTCGCTGCGCTGGTATGGCTTGTTGTACGCGCTCGGCGTGTTCTTCGTTTACTGGTATGCGCGGAATGAAATCACGCAAGGCCGTTTCCGCACGACGCTCGACAAGTTTGACACGGGATTCTTCTGGATTGTTGTGGCAATGGTGCTCGGCGCGCGGCTCTTTGAAGTGCTGTTCTACAATCCCGGTTACTATTTCGCAAATCCGGTCAAAATCTTGTTTATCTGGGAAGGCGGGCTGAGCTTCCACGGTGGACTCTTGGGCGCGATGTTTGCCGCATGGCTCTGGTGCAGACGAGAGAAAGTCCCCTTCCTCCATTTGGCAGACATCCTCATCGTGCCTGCCGCGCTTGCGCAGGCGTTCGGCAGATTAGGAAACTTCTTCAACCAAGAATTGGTAGGCAAACCGTGGAACGGTCCCTGGGCGTTCATTTATACAAAGGTCGATGAGGTCCCGCGGCACCCGGTGCAGTTGTACGAGATACTGTATAACGTCATCATCTTCATCATTCTTTGGACGCAGCGCAAGAAAGGACTGCCTACGGGCTCACTGTTCGCGCTCTTTTTGCTATTGTACGGCGCATTCCGCTTCGTGACCGAATTCTTCAAGGTGCCCGAAGTCTTCTTCGCAGGACTGGCGCTCGGACAGTGGCTCAGCATCGTGATGGTGGTTGTGGGCGTGTGGCTGTGGTTTAAGGTAAGACGAGCACCCGTGCCGATTTGAACATCTATCGTCTGAAAGTCATAAATCTTTATAACCCGACAGAAGTAACACGAGTGCGGGGTGTTGACATGACAAAAACAGTTGACCAGCAGAATCTCGGCCGCGTCGCGGCAGCGCTTGATCTCGAAGACCTCGTCGTCAGCGACGGATATCTTCCTACCATTCCTCTCGCAGAACGCGGAAAGCTCGTGCGCGGCGTCATCGCGGGGCTTGTTGAAAACGGCGATTTGAGCAGGGCAATCAAGCTCGTGTACACGCAAACCCCTGCGCGAGGACTGTTCGAGGACTGGGACGAGTTCCGCAGCACCGTTGTCGCCCGCCTCAAAAAGGGAAGGAAAGGGTCTCTCACGGAAGAAGCCCTGAGCATTGTCGCGAACAACTGGTCGACCGATGATGTCTACGCGATCGCCTTGACTGAAGGATTTCATGAAGAACAACGGAGACGACTCTTCGACACCGTCCAGCCGAAGCTCACCAAGGAACAATCTGCCGCCTATTTCCGCTTTGAAGGAGACATCGCCCTCAAGCACGGAAACTACGAGTGTGCCATCGAATTCCTCGTGCAGAATGCTCATTCAGAACACATCGATCGTGTTTACACAACCATCTTGAATGACAAAGCGGACAGGAATGCCTTGCCGTATCAGATGCCTTGGCTCGTGGCGCTTGCAGAGAAGAGCGGCAACAACAAAGCCGTGCGCCAACTCGAGATTGCGCGCCACGCGCTTGCAAAGAAAGTGGCATCCTGGCACGATGGCCATTTCCACGATGTTCGTCTCTATGATTTTGTCGTTGAGAAAAAGATTCCATTGACGGCAGAAGAAATGAAGAGACTTCGCGAACTTTCCATTGACTACATCGCTTCGGAATCGGTGCTGGAATCAGAGGACGCCGTGCTGCAGAAGTTATGGGTAACGAAGCGCGGCAAGAAAGATCCTGCGACTGCCTATCGATTGTATGGGATACTAGGAGAATCAGGTCCCGATGCGCTTGCTGCGGCCAAAGCAGGCCTGCTGAATCAGGATCAGGATGGACGTGCGCTGTTGAAGGCATCCGACGTTCAGGAAAACCACCTGCGCTCGCTCTATGCAGCAATGCCGCTCTGGAGCCGCAAGGAAATTGCCGAACATCTCAAAGACGCGACGCTCCTCAAGGACCTCGCACGCGAGTTCTACGCGGGATGGAAGCCCTCGCAAGAAGCTCATGAATATCGAGACCGCGTTCTTAACGCGGTCTATGACCTCTGGGTCAAGGGAAAGGGTTCCTTTGATGACCCGTTCATCAAGAACGTGCGGGCATCCATGATTGAGAAGGCGATGACGCGCAATACCACGCCGGACTTTTACCGGGAAGACATTCTCGGGCTGCACGAGTTTTTCGAGAGGGTCATCGACAAGAATCCGCAAAAGGCCTATGATTGGGTGGACCACACTGACCAACAGAAACTCATCCAACGGGCACGTGAGAAATATGCAACCCAGGACCCGGCAGGGGCGGTGCGCTACTTCGCCTCCTCGCTCAGGAACGACATGGAAGGCGTCCGCATCGCGACTGAGGCGCTCGCCACGCAGTACAAGATTTCCATAGACGTGGTTCAGCCGTTCGTGCAGAAAATCATCGACAGCAACAAACGCAGCCGCTGATTACAACACTTGCAAAAGTTTCACAAGTTTTAAATAGAGTTCTGCTGCCGAGTCACGCATGGCAGTTTGGAAAAAGGTGCTGTTGACGGCAAGCACGCTCGTGCTCACGTTCGCGCTGGGTTTCAGCGTGCTCTCGCTCGCGTTCAGCAAGCTCACCTCCGAAGAAACGTTGCGCCCGTTCGTGCAGAACCTCGCGGCACAGCAGGGACTGACGCCGAGCGAGTTCGAGGCGCAGTTTGACAAGATTTACCACGCCAAATACGCGTGCGGGGGCGTCCTGGGCTGCGTCAACGACCCGCCGAAGGAAGGGCTCGGAGCCGTGCTCATCAGCGAGACCGGACACCAGTTCTTTGCGCAGAGCGCGGGGTATGCCGTCGTCATCGCGCTGCTCGCAGCCATCGGTGTCTTGATGACCGCCGAAACGTGGAGCGGACGATTGCGCGGCATCGGACTGCCGTTGTTCGTCGCAGGACTCAACATCGGGCTGCAGCCCATCGTCGAGGCAGCCGCCTTCAAGGGAGCTCCGCAGGAAACGCTCGCGTACGTGCAGCCGCTCCTCGATACAGTGTTTACGACGTTCACGTTCTATTACGCCATCATGCTCATCGCGGGCATCCTCATCACGATTGCGGGATTCATCCTCCTGAAACGGGAGCGCAAAATGACTCCCGCGCCCGGTGCGTCATGAAACGACTGCTTGCGCTCTTGTGTATTGCAGTGTTCCTCGTTGCGTGCTCCAAACCTGCACCCGAACCCGCTCCGGAACCCGTGAACGAAAGCCCGTTCATCAACGCCGGCTACCACGAAATCACCATTTCAAATTACCAATACACTCCGAAGTCCTTGACCGTCCACCAAGGCGACCGCGTCAAGTGGATTAACAATATGCCGTTCGTCAAGTCCGTGTGGATTTGGGCGCAGGACCCGTCACCGGTCATTCGGCCGGGCAAGTCCTGGAGCTACATCTTCAACGACGTCGGCTTCTACCGGTACCGCGACCAGTTCACGCAGGACATGGAAGGCAACATCACCGTGCTGCCGTACGAGAATAAGACCTCTTAAGCGAACACGGCAATTCCTGCCCGCTTGAATTCGTTGTCGAACGTGGCGATTCCTTTTGCATGAGCGCGCTTTGCGGTCACCACGAGCGCACAATCCACGAGACTGAGCCCCAGCGTCGTTTTCGTGAACAAACTCCACGCATCCTTGAGCATTGCTCCGTCCGTATGCGCAATGAACGTGCTCTGCAACAGATATTCTCCGAAGGCCATCGCTTTCTTCTTGCCTACCTTTCTCAACATGACGCCGATGATTTCGTTGAACACATAATCCGTGAGCAGAAGCCGGCTTCCATCGGACTGGAGCTCAGACAGCAGCGTTTTTGCTCGTGCATGATGCACGTCGGTGCTATTGGCTAATCCGAGTGCAACACTTGCATCAAGTACAATCATGAGTCTCCGTACAGAATCTCATCGACGTTCTCGCTGACCCGTTCATTTCCCTTTCCCCAATCGGTTGCGGGGAAGTCTGACAGGCGCACGCGCTTCTTCACGTCTGCCCGGAATCGTTCCATGGCGAGCGTGAGCGCAGTCCCGACCGTCATTTTTTGGCGTATGGCCTCTGCCTTGAACTCGCGGAAGGCGTCTGCGCTGACGTCGCGAACGGTTATCGTTGTCATTGTTAAACAAGTTAAACTTGTAATATTTAAATGTTGCGTACAAAAGTTCATAAATATGCACTGCTGAGCGGGGGTTGTGAATCTTCGAGAGCTCTGGAACTGGTGGTGGGCTGACCCGCGTCATCTGGTTGGCTTTGTTCTCCTCGTCTATGCCATCGTTGCCGGCGCAACCATCGGTTATACGACTGCGCTCACGCATTACGTCGTGGGCGTGCTGGTCGGTGGATTTGCGGACTTGCTGTACATCCGTTTCAGGACAGGCGGCTGGGCGATACCGAGTTCCGGACTTGTTTCGGGCAGCATCGTGGGCATCGTGACCGCATTCCAAACGCCGTTGTGGCTCGTTGCCGTCATTGCGCTCATCGCGATTCTTTCAAAATTCATCACGTGGAAAGGAAGGCATTTGTTTAACCCCGCCAATTTCGGCATGCTGCTCGGCATTTACTTTCTCGGGGCGCAAACGTCGTGGTGGGGAGCGACAAGCTTGATTGCAGTGCTTCTTGGCGGCGTGTTCGTCGTGTACCGCATGCGTCGCTGGTGGATTGTTCTCCCCTTCCTCCTCACGTACTTCCTGCTCCGCACCGGGTATTACGCGACGCAGGGTGATGTTGCAAGTGTTCTTGTTGAGCTTGCGGCGAGTTCAGCAGTGTTCTTCTTTACCACGATCATGCTCATCGAGCCAAAGACCAGCCCCTTGCGCAGGATTCCGCAGCTCGCGTACGGCATCCTTGCGGCCATCCTGGCGTTCTCGCTCTCCTTCATTTCCGGCAGCGGAGACTTCCACCTTGCGTTGGCGCTTGCAAATTTGAGCGTGCCGCTGCTGAACCGGATATTCAACTAGGCGTCGTTGCACCCTTGCTCGGCTCTTCCCCGGCAGATTTGAGTCGTTTTCTCAAAAGTCGATGCACGAACGACAAACATCACAACCAACCAGCGACGCGGAGCAGTACGCTGGGAAGCTTTAAAAAGCTCAACGCTTCCATCGTGACGTAAAGAGGTGCTCCCGCGTGTATGATATTGTGACGATTGGCAGTGCGACCGTTGACGTCTTCGTGAACGTCTCGCAGAACGGCCGCGAGTTCGTGAACGCGCACCACCACCCGGACGTCTGCCTTCCTTTAGGCGCGAAAGTGCTCATTGACGACCTCGTGATGGACACCGGCGGCGGGGGAACGAACACGGCCGTTTCCTTTGCCCGGCTCGGCTTCAAAACCGGCTACGCAGGAGCAGTCGCCGATGACCAAAATGGCAAGCACATCCTCGACATCCTCCGCAAGGAAAAGGTCACGTTCCTGGGCAAATCCAAGAAGGGCAAGTCCGGATACTCCGTCATCCTGATGCACCTGAAAGGTGACCGCACCATTCTCGCATACAAGGGCGTGAATGACACATTGCAAACGCGCGACGTCAAGCCGATTGCGGCAACCTGGCTCTACTGCAGTTCGATGCTCGGCCAAAGCGGGGAAACGCTCGTCAAGCTCATTGAAGCAGCGAAAAAGAAAGGCACGCGCGTCGCATTCAACCCGAGTCTCTACCTCGCACAGCTCGGATTACGCAAGCTCACTCCCATTCTGAAGCACACGGACGTGCTCGTGCTCAACAAGGAAGAGGCAGAAGCACTGCTCGGTATGAACGCACCCATCAAAACACTCCTCACAAAACTGAGCGAGCACATTCCCGTGCCCGTCATCACCGACGGACCGCACGGCGCGTACGCCACCGACGGCGGAACCCTCTTTGCGATTCACCCGCACCACGTTCCCGTCGTTGAAACCACCGGTGCAGGAGACGCGTTTGCCTCCGGCTTTGTCGCAGGACAACTGCTGGGCAAGGACCTTCCGACTTCCTTGCGCATGGGACAGGCACAGGCAGAAGGCGTGCTCTCTGCCGTCGGAGCCAAGAACAAGCTCTTCACGCGCCCGCAATTGCTTGCCGAGATGCGCAAGCGCCCGCACGAAGTCACCGGGAGCGCGCTATGACACTCGTCACGACCGACAAGCTTCTGAAGGCAGCCCAGAAAGGCGGCTACGCCGTCGGAGCGTTCAACGTCAACAATCTCGAAATTCTCCAAGCCATTGTCCGAGCTGCAGAAGCACAGAACTCCCCTGCAATTCTCCAAACGTCAGAAGGCGCGATTCAGTACGCGGGACTCCACAACCTGGCCATGCTCATCCGCCACGCGGCCAAGGAGTCGCACATGCCTTTTGCGCTGCACCTCGACCACGGACGCGACTTGGAACTCATCCGCAAGTGCATTGATTTGGGCTATA
>DATILO010000084.1:0-9913 GCA_035476335.1 Binatia bacterium
GTTCGACCAGCGCAACCACATCGCACAAGAGATTTCTGAACTGATTAAGAACGTCAAGGGCATTCGTTCCGAGAGAGACACGATGACTTCCGAAGTGAAGCTGTCGAAGGAAGAACGCGAAAAGCTCAATGACGACATCAAGAAGGCCATTGCCGACGCCAAGAAGCTCACCGCAGAACGCGATGAATTGGTGAAGAAGTCCGGCGTCAAGGACGATCCCCGATTCCTCAAGCGCGAACTTGAACGCCTGAACTACAAGATTGAGACCGAAGCCATGAGTTTCGACAAGGAAACCAAGCTCATGAAGGTCATCAAGGACATGAAGAAGAAATTCGATGCCGCAAAAGGCGTCATGGTCATTTCGGACAAGATCCGAACCGTATCGCGGGAAATCGACCGCATGAAGGCCATTGCGCAGCAGGCGCACGAGAAAGTCAAGACGAGCGCGAAGGTCTCTCAGGAGAAGCACTCCGGCATGATTGAAGTATCTCACAAGATTGACGAATTGAAGGGGAAGGAAGACGAGTTCAACACGCAAATCACGGCGAAGAAGGCCGAAATGCAGCCCGTCGGCGCGGAACTCGACGCAAAAGCCAAGCTCCTGAACGAAGTCAAGGCGAAATTAGGCATCGCGACCGAGGAAGTCAAGCAACAGAAGGCCGCGGAACAGAAGAAAAAGATTTCCGACAAGGCAGAAGAAGTGCGCGCAAAGCTCATGCGCGGCGAAAAGCTCACGACCGAAGACATTCTGATTCTGCAGGGCGCGGATAAGTAAGTTCTCCGCTTTTAGTGCAAATATCCCCACGTGCGCAGCATGTCGCCTTCATGGCGCCACCGCTGGCCGATGTCCGTGCGGTAGAACATGTTGGGTATCATGATGTTCTTGACGCGAACATACGCTTGCGCCCGCGCGTCCTCCATCGTGATGCCCGAGCCCGTCACAATCAATGCATAACCTGAGTTCCCTGCCAGGCGCCAGTCGTCGTCAACGAACTTCACGTCCCCGATATGGACGCCATCCATGACCTGCCGCTTGAACAGGATGGTGGCGTCCTCGGAATACCTGCGGAACGCCGCCGGGTCGTCGAACGGAAACGGCGGGCACGCGATCACGACGCCGACCTGAAAGCCCCTCTTGGTCTTGAGCTCATACTGCTGATGCCTCGCGAGTTCGTAGAGGAAAGGCCCCATCTTGCTCGTGATGCCTTCCAGCTGGATGCTGATGGTCGGATAGCCGAACCGCGAGGTGAATTCCAGCGGATAGACTCCCTTGGCGTTCACGATGCAATTGATGTCGATGTATCCCACGTACTTCGCGGCCGCGAGGCGGTCCTTCATCCTGCCCAACGTTTCGCGGAAGATGGCGTTCTGCGGCACCCAGAACATCGACGTGCCCATCTCGCCCGTCGACGGACCTATTTCGCCGGGAAACATGCGCTTGTGCTCGAAGTTCACGTTGATGGGCGCGATGAAATCGATGCCGTTGAAGAACGCGCCCACCGCGACCTCGACGCCGGCCGCGTATTTCTGCAGCTGGAACGTCTTGATTTTCTTCGACCAGTTTTTCTTGTAGTGAATCAGGACATCGTGAACGTCCTTGCCATCGTCCTCCTGGCCGACGAAGAGCAATTCCTTCTCGTTCTGCGCCTTGCCGCTGGGCTTGAGCACATATCGTCCCGGGTTGTCCTCCAGGAAGTCGATGGCCTTGTCGAAGTCGGTGAAGTCCCAGTGCGCAAGCACGTTCATGCCGACGGCCTTCATTTCCTCCTGGCCGAACTCGCGGTCTTCCTCGAGCTTGTCGGTATACGCACTGCCGCCGATGACCGCCTTGCCCTGCTTCCGGAGCTTGTCGGCAGTCTCGCCGAATGCGACGTCGTCGAACACCACCACGTCAGCCCAATCGACGTGCTTTTCCCAATCATCCACCTTTTCCACGACGTCGTCGCAGACGTCCTTCTGGGCCTTGTCGCGGATGAAGTACCGGACATCGTGGCCTTCTTTCTTGACCTGCCACGCGAGGTCTCCCACCAGCGCGATGTGCGAGACGAACAAGAACTTCCGCTTACCATTCATCAGGAACTTGCGGAGAAATGCTGAATATAAAAGAATTGCTGGGGCGCAGTCCTATGGAGGACACTCGCCCGGCGTCCACGAAATCACTTGGTCGTTCTTGCACGCCTCGCACGCGTTGCCGTACGTCCGTGCACAGGGGTACCGGATGCACTGAATCTTCGCCGGGTCGTTCCAGCCGCACACGGGATTGTATTCCTGCGTGCAGAAATCGGCATTCCTTTGGTCCAGCGTGCAGAGCGTCTCGCCGGGCTCGCCCGCGCCTTGAGATGCGGGAGCCGGTTGAACGCTACTGCACGCGACCAGGAACAGGCATGCCAACAAGAAAAGATTACGTGACAACAATCTTCCCATCCGCCTTCTTCACACCGGAGGAAGGCCAGTAGCTCGCGAAGGTGCTGTCGGACGTCGGAGTGAACTCCACGGTCGCGCTTGCGCCGGGCTTGATGTCGCCCGTGTTGAACAGCGGACCCTTGATTTGCAAACCGCCATAGTAGACGCGCGTGTCGCGCACCTTGAACGTCACCACCGCCTTTTGTCCTTTTGGAACGGTAATCGTGTTCGTGGGGTAGAAGCCCTTGTCGTCTGCTTCAATCGTAACGGTTGTTGATTGAGACGGCGTCGAAGGCGTGGCTGTGGGAGTCAACGGAGGAGTGGGAGTGGTCTGCGCAGGAGCTGCCGGAGCAGGAATATTCGCAGCAGTACTCTGCGATGCCGGCGGCGCACTACACGCAACAAGAACGACTAACAGAACGAACAGCATCCACCTCATACAAAGAATAAAGGAAAAGGAAAATAAAAATCTATTGGTTTACTTGCACTTGACCGCGTGCACGCCCACGAGAATCGTCGCGATGAGCATGAACACGCTCTCGAGCACGTGCGTGGTGTACTGGTCCACGACTGCGAGGTGCACGAGCGCGTACAGCGCTGCAGACACCGCCAGCAGGACGAATGCCCACGTCAGCATCTTGTCTCCACCGCTGGATTTGAACAAGTAGTACAGCGCCACAAGCGCTGCAACCGCGTGGATGACGACAAAGGCCATGTTCGGTATGGCGCTAAACAATCCTTCTCCGATTGCCATTGGAATACCTCCGTTTTTGGTTGCTCAGAAAAAAAGAAAAGAAAAAAGAAGAAAGTTAGTAGGTCGAGCCGCTCGTGTCCGCGGATGAGTCCGTCGCGGTTGCAGGCGCGCTCATCTTCGTGACGATGGTGACGACGCCTTCGTCGCTCCAAACCGTCTTGTCGCCAACGATTGCGTACGCGCGCACGTAGACCTTGATGGGCTCGTCGAACTGGAACGAGGTCTCGAAGTCCCCTGCCGTGCCGGTCAATGCGACCTTGGGCGAGGAGCTCTGGTAGGTCATCATTGTCGGTTCGTCGACATCAGCGTGCGACTTCGTGCTGTACACGACAGCAGTCTTGACATCTCCGTCACCGGTAACGCGCCACTTGAGCATCACGGGCTTGCCGATGAGCACTTCGCTCGGAACGTCCGTCAATTCAACGTGGCCTTCAGCCATCGCGGGATTGGAACCTGAACCCTCGGAAGGGTTCGACCCCGGAGCCGGCGAGGAGCCGGGTGCGGGTCCGCTCGGTGCGGAACAGCCGGCCACGAGCATCAATGCCACGGCCAGAACAAACAACCATGAATTCTTCATTTTTGATTCACCTCGGATTTTAATGACAGCTCATCAGCGGCGTCACTATATAAAGATTACGCTACTCACCGACGAAGGTTGTTTACGCCTTTCCTAAGGTCTTTTGCCCGGGAGTCCACTCAACAGGACACAATTCACCGGATTGCAAAGCGTGCAATACCCGCAACGTCTCGTTCACGCTTCTTCCGGCGCTCGTGTCGTTGACCATCGCGGAGCGCAAGACGCCCTGCGGGTCGATGATGAACGTTCCCCTGAAGGCGATGCCTTCGTTTTCCTTCAGAACATCAAAGATTTTTGCGACCTGGTGCGTCTGGTCCGCAATGACCGGGAACTTGACCATCGGCAAATCCCGCTCGAACCAATTCTTGTGCGAATAGAGCGAGTCCACGGAAGCGCCGATGATGACGGCATTTGCCTTCTTGAAATCCGCTTCGCGGTCCGAGAATCCCTTGATTTCGGTCGGACAGATGAAGGTGAAGTCCTTGGGATAGAAGAACAGCACCACCCACTTGCCCCTGAACTGAGAAAGCTTAACCTTGCCAAACTTGCCCGCCTGATAGACGGGAGCGGTGAAATCGTCGACTTTTTGTGCCAGCTTTGCCATGCTACTTCATCAGGGGTTTTATGGCGAGTTCGTTCAGCGTTTCTTCAAGCGTGAGCGTGAAGTCTTTCGCAACAGCCACTGCGTACGTTAGTGAGTCCAGATGCTTCGCTTCAGGAACCCAGATGTGCACGGGTGAAGAATAGGGTCTCTCCTTACCCCACAACGCAACCCATTGAAGCTTTGAACCCAGAATACCCTCATTGTCCAGTTCAACAAGAGCAAGGTTCTCGGCAGTCTCATCCATTCGAACATAAATGCAATGGCTGCTGCGCGCATATCTTTCCCATTCTCCATAGAATACCGTTGTAGGCTTATTTTGCTGGGACAGCTTCATTGCAGCAGGAACAATCAAGTCATCGACATTCGCACCCAATTTCGTGACTTTTGCATCAAACCAAGTAGCAATCGCCCGCGACTGGAGATTATACGCACTTGAACGCATCGATCTTACTGATTCATACTTCGGCTTATACTCAGCAAAACGCAATGGCCGTGCGCCGCTTGCAAACGAGAAGCTACTTGCAAAACTTGCATTAAAATCCATAATTATCCCCCGTGCGGATATCAACATTCCAATAATAAAAAGATTATGGTGGTCTACTTCTTCGTCAGATACTCAACATATCCGCACTTGCCGCAGACATGACGGTCCTTGTGGGCCGCGAGGAAGAATCCCGGGCCGCACTTCGGGCAGTGCTTGTTCTTGCGCACGACCGAGTCGCCCTTCTTCTCGAAGAGCTCCCAGACGCCTGACAGCGGACCCTTCTTGACAGGAGCTGCTGCTTTCGGTGCCGGCTTCTTGACTTCCGCCATTTACTTCGCCGCCGGAGCCGCTGCTCCCTCTGCCGCCTTCTTGGCCTTCACTTTCGGCTCAATCTTCATCTTTTGTTCCTTGGAATCGTAAACATAGGCATTGATGGTTGCGACGTTCTTTCCGAAGCCGCCGTCAATCTTCTTGACGACAATCACGTCTTCCGCAACCGAGAGCTTTGCCGCGAGCGCCTTCAGGACATCGGCGTTGCTGGGCGTCGCCTTGTCGAACGTCACGCTTGCCATGACGTCCTTGCGCTGCAACAGCACATTTTCCTTCTGGTGCGTAATCTTGAGATCCATTTAGGTCACCTTGATTGCGTATTCGCCCTTGAGCTTGATGCCGACCTTCTTGGCGATGTCCGATCGTTCGGCGTCGACGATGTTGATGCGGCCCTTCCAGTTCAGCACGAACTGGTTGCCCTTGCAAATAGGACACTCGTCTCCTTCGACGAAAATCTTGTCACGCTTGCACGCTTTCTTCTTGCTCATTTGCCTTTACCCTTCTTCTCTTCCTTCTTGTCGGCCTTCTCTTCGACCTTTGCTTCGGGAACCTTGTTCTCGGCCTCAATCCATTCCATCTTGCCCAGCCCGGCCTGGCGCATCGTCAGTCCAATCTTCGGGTTCATCGGGTCCTTGAACGACACGGCAATGACACGCGCGCGGCACTCATCGCCGACCTTCAAGGCGCGTTTGGAGTCCTTGCCCGTCAGGACCTTGTCCTTGGCAAAGCTGACGAAGTCGTCCATCGTCTGGCTGATGTGGATCATGCCGTCGACGGGGCCCATCGTGATGAATGCCCCGAAGTCCGCGATGTCCTTGATTCTGCCCGGCACGATTTCGTGCATTTCGGGCTTGAACGTGATGAGCTCGAACGTTGTCTCGTAATATGCCGCGCCGTCGCCGGGAATGATGACGCCTTCCCCGACGTCCTGGACGTCCATGACGTCGATGACGAAACCGATGTCCTCATCGACATACCCGGAATACTTCTCTCGCACGGCTTTCACGACGGCCTCGTTCACGTCGTTGCCGAAGTACTTCGGGGCGACGCGGATGTGGTCCTTGATTTGTGTCTTGTAAAACATTGTTGCTACCAGGTGTGCATCAATAGCGATGGGTAACGAAGAACCCCCGCTATCTCATTATTTAGTAGTCGCTGAAGGGGCCTTTATAAAGCTTTCTCTAGGCAGGTGCATGGTTGGTTCTGTCTGCGGTGCAGGGTCGTACTTTTCATACACGCGCTGATAGTAGCCCTCGTACAGCTGGAATTTGAGGGTTGCGGCGCCGCAGGGGAAGAATACCTGGAAGACCCGGTACGCGGCAGCAAGATGCTTGCCCGCATCTGCACGCCTGCCCTGCCTCAGCGCGACTTCTGCTTTCTTGGTCTCGTCGCATGCCTCATCCAACGTGAATTTCATATTCTTTCGGCGCCGGAAACGGGTTAAAAGCTTTTCCATACTATGTCTTGACATCCGAAATTCTTAAATGGCACTCATTGTTTATTCCATTTTTAGTGGCGCGCAACGATTCTTGGACCGGTACCGAAGACAACTTCGGGCGTTCTTGGTATATTCTTTTCGAAGGATACACGGTCTGGGCATATCTGGGAAAGAACCTCAAGAACGAACCGCTGGCCGTCATTGAAACGCTCAGTCCCCAGTACATCTGGGAAGACTACCTCATCAAGCGGCGCGAGCGACAGGACACCACCGGTCGCAAGAGGGACGACAGCGGATTCCGCGTGTTCCCGAAAATCCGCAACGAGAACGGAATCTATTCCATCAGCAACGCGGTGCGCGAAGAACAGTGGCTGCCGCGCTGGAACAGCGCCCTGCAAAAGCCCGGCATCGAGCCCGCGGCAAAGCGCCAGCTTGAGGATTTGCTCGGCCACTACCTGCCTAGCGACCAACCAGTTCGAGATAGCCCTTCTCCCGAATCACCACAACCGGCACTCCCTTCTCCTTCAATCTCCTCTTGAGTTCCTGGTCCTGCGTCGCAACGACGTCGTGCTTGGTTGCGAGCTTGACCAGTGCGTCGTCTGCGTGACCGCCGGCGTGCACCGTCTTCACGGGTTTCTTCGAAAGGACAAGCAGTGCGACATTTGCGGTTTCCTTCTTCTTTCCGCCTTCGGCGCCGTACGCGGCGAGCTCATCGAGCACGCAGTCGAGCAGGACGACGTCATACGCGAAATCGCACACCCGCTCGAACTCGCTGAAGAAATCAATCTTCCACTCAATACACTTGATGAGGAAGTTCGTGTCGGGAAAAATCCGGTGCATGCCGTTGCCGGACTTCAGGGCCATTATAAGTGTTTCCCCACGAGCGCGAGCACGTCATAGCCGACGAGGAGTGCCGTGCCCAAGGCAACGACTTGCGGCGCAACCGGCGCGAGCGCCAACAGGACCGCGACCATCGGCAATCCCCGGGGAGCGAGCGCAAGCGGAAGGATATCCTTGCCCACCTTCGCGAGCGCCAGGAGACGGATGACGACGGAAATCGCGAGCAGCGCGAGCGCCAGCACGATGAACTCCTGCGTGCGCGGCAGGGTCACGCTCATCCCGAGCACGATAACGCCGATGACGCCCACGACGTCAAGCACCGGTCCCTCGAGAGAGAGCGTTTTCTTGATGCCGGTGTTGCCGATGAACAATCCGAGCGCGGCAACGCCGATGAGCCCGAAGCCGCCGAACAACGTCGTAACGATGAAAACAATGACGGCGGCAATGACGCTCGCCAACGCGTGGAATGTGTTCCGTATCCGATGCATTGCGCTCAGCAGGAGCACGCCGCCGAAAATGCCGACGCCGATGCTCGTCACCATGCGCAACGCGAGCGCGAGGAACTGGTCCAGGAACGCTCCAGGAACCGCAGGGTCGCGGAAGCTGAGCACGACAAACGGCAACAACGTCGCAAGCGGGGACGCCCACGTGCTCTCGAGCGCGAGGAACGGATGGCTCCCGCCCACGCTCAGCAAGAGCGTCGCGAGCAGCACCGCGTCCTGGACGGGAAGCCCGAGGAGCTGTCCTGCGAAGGAAAACGCGAGCAGCTTGAAGACGGTGAACACGACGACCCACTTGAGCATCCGCAGGGACATCGTGTCGAGCGCGTGAAGCTTGATGCGCACGACGCTCTCAAAGGCGACGAGCGCAAGGAACAGCAGCGAGACCGCGCTCACGACCTCCACCGGCAGCGGAATCGAGAACCCGAGCCCGATGCCTAGCAGCAACAGGAGAATGAGCGGACTGCGAAGTTCCATAACACCTCTTTCCCGCGACGAGCGCGCTTGCCTATAAAAACATTTTTATATCCTCAGACCGGTAGCTCATCCATGCCGTCTGTCCGCGCCATTCTCGATGAAGCGCTTGCCGTGTGCAAACCCGGCCCGGACGACCTTCACGTCATGGAAGACGTGCGGCGATTTCTCGACATCCTCGCCTACCGGCTGAAGAAGCAGGGCGTCAAGGCACGCGTCATCCTGGGCGGCAGCTTCGCCAAGGACACGTGGCTCAAGGGCGACTACGACGTGGATATTTTTGTCGCCTTCGACGAAAAGCACGCGCAGGACAACCTCAGCGATTTGCTCGAAAAGGCGATGAAGCAGTGGAAAGCCGAGAGAGTCCACGGCTCGCGCGACTATTTCCAAATCCACGGAGACATCAATTACGAAATCATCCCCGTCCTCGACATCGAGAAAGCCAGCGACGCGCAGAACGTCACCGACTTCTCTCCGAAGCACGTCGCGTGGGTCAACCGCAACGCGAAAGGGCTCACGGACGACATCCGGCTGCTCAAAAAGTTCTGCAAGGCGCAAAAAGTGTACGGCGCGGAAAGCTACATCCGCGGGTTCTCCGGACACGTTGTCGATATCCTTATCATCCATTACGGCGGATTCCTGAAGCTCCTGCGCGCCGCGCGTGGCTGGAAGCCGAAAACCGTCCTGGACATCAACAAGGTCTACAAGGGCAAGGCGCTCCTCGTGCTGAACGCGAGCAAGACGCAGGGGCCGCTGATTGTCATCGACCCGGTGCAGCCCGAGAGAAACGCCGCGGCAGCACTGACGCAGGACATGTTCGACCGATTCATCGACGCCGCGCGGAAGTTCCTCGCGCGGCCGTCCATCCAGTCCTTCCACGAGCACGAACCCGACCTCTGGGCGCTCAAACAGCAGGGCGCGCTCATCGTCGAAGTCGCCACGCTCAGCGAGAAAGAAGACATCGCCGGCACGAAAATGGTGAAGCTCTTCGCGAAAATCAAGGACGAGCTCGCACGCCATGATTTTACCGTCGCGGACGCGGGCTGGACCTGGGACCGCGAAAAGAAGGGCGGATTCTGGTTCCGCACCAAGGAAAAGAAACTTTCCCCGAAGGTCAAGCGCGTCGGCCCTCCGAAAAAGATTGCGGAGAACGCAAAGGCGTTCAAGAAGAAGTATCCGAACGCGCGCACGCTCCGAGGACGGCTCGTTGCGTTGATTCCGCGCGAGTTCCGCACGCCCGCGGAAGTGATTGCAAGCGTGCTGCGCTCCGACTACGCCAAGGATAAAGTGGTTTCGGCACGGTTGCGCGCATGAGTCTCCTGGATTTCGTCCTGCACCTCGACAAGTATCTTGACCTGCTCCTCCAGCAGTTCGGCACGGGCATCTATGCCCTCCTGTTCCTCATCATTTTCCTGGAAACCGGCGTGGTGTTCACGCCATTCCTGCCCGGCGACTCGCTCATCTTCGCTGCCGGCGCGTTTGCGGCGCGCGGCACGCTCAACGTGTTCG
>DATILO010000085.1:0-11059 GCA_035476335.1 Binatia bacterium
GCACAGGTCGTGCGTGAGCTTCGCATCCTGCAGGTTGTACTTCGCGAACGTGTCCAGCGCCGGTGATGCGGCGTCCCAGTCGCGCGCGAGCGTGTCCAGGTTGACCTCGTGCTTGCGTTCCCCCAAGAGCTCCTCGGCAACGGCGTCGAGCGTGAAGACGTCCGTCTCCATGCTGCGCCCGATGACTTTCTTGATGAACTTGAAGATGTCGACGTGCACGATGCCCGTGACCTGCACGGTGGACTGCGCGGTTCCGCTGATTTTCATCTCCGAATAATCCAGCCCGACATCGAGCTCGATTTTGTGCTTTGCCGCGCGCTTGATGATGTACGGCAGGTCAAAGCCGTCAGAGTAGTATCCGACGAGCAGGTCGGGTGCGTACGCAATGAGCAATTCCTTAAAGCGCACGAGCATGTCCGCCTCGCTGGGAAGAAACTCAACCGTGGCGTCGTGCGGCGTGAACTTCTTCCACGTGAGCACTTTCTTGAGCTTCTCGCCATAGAGCGCAATCATGACGATGGGGTGCTGGTCCACGAGCACGCGCTTGCCCAACGGGTTGTACGTCTCGATGTCCACGCCGAGAATGCGCGGGTTCGTGTACGTGGTGTCATTCGCCTGCTTGACGCTCGCGGCCTTGAACACCGGCACGCGCGAGGTTTCCTCAATGAATTCACCCGTTGCCTCGATGAGCGTCATCGGCTGCAAGCCCTTGTCAATCAGGTAGCGCCGGATGAACTTGATGTCGTACTCGTAACACTCGCGGATGGCGGGATGGGACTTGATGGCGTCCTTCAGCGGCGGAACGCCTGACGGGAGATTGACGAACACCTTGAGCACGTGCTCCTCGCGCTCGTTCACGTTCTTCGTGACTTCTTCCACGTGCGTGACGCGGTATTCGTCACGCTTTTCGGTGACCGTGAGCGCCAGTAACGCCTCGGTCGCGGCAGGAATGCTGCGCGGCAGGACGTAGAAGTACGGCTCGAAATGCTCATCGTGAACAGCGATGAGCTTGCCTTCCGGCGTGCGCCCGTAGAGATGCACGACCGCCTTGCCTTGGAGGATGCGATACGTGCAATCCGTGAGGTACCACTGCACTGTTTTCATCGAGAAAATCGTCGGGGACAGGATATATAAATGTTAGGCGCGCGTGTATTTGTCGATGAGCGATTTCAGCGTGCCAATGTCAAAGGGCTTGTTGAGCGTTTCCTTGGCACCCGCGCTCTTGAGCTGCTCGGGCGTCGCGGCAGACCAGCCGCCGCTGAGAACGATGCAGGCAATGTTTGGGTCGAGCGTGACTGCATTTTTGACCAGCTCAAGACCGTTCATTTCGGGCATGTCCAAATCCGTAAGAACCATCTGGGCGCGGTAGCCGTCCTTGAGTGCGTCGTACGCCTTTTTGCCGTCCTCGACTGCAAGGACGGAATATCCCTGCATTTCCAGGACGGTTTTCATGAGCGAACGCACGCTGGGTGCGTCATCTGCGACAAGTGCCAACGGTTTGTCCATCTTAACTCACCTGTCGTGCGCTCTTCGATTCAAGAGCGTGGGAGATTGCGTTGTAGAATTCGCCGGTATTGAACGGCTTGCAGAGCGTCTCTTTCACGCCCGCCTGGCTGAGCTCGCGCAGAATGGCGGGGTCGATGCCGTATTTGCGGCTGAAGTCCCCGCTCATCATCACGCAAGGAATGCCTTTGCTGGTGAGCCGTGCGCAGAGGTCGATGCCATTCTCGTCGCCGAGGCGACGGTCGACAAATGCGACGTCGATGTGCCTGCGCATCGTGGCGCGCTTGGCCTCGAGCGTGTCGTGTGCGGTGTAAAGATGATAGGTGCCTTGCTTGAGGAGCTTGCGTGCCGCTTGTGCATTCGTGTGCGTGAGATGCTCATCCGTGAAGTTGGAAAGACTCGTGATGAAGTTCTTGAGCATGTGTAGCTGCTCCTCTTGGTCATCCACGACAAGAATATGGTAGTCCATGAGGTTTTGTAGGCGTTTTGAGCTTATAAATCTTTCGCTCTATCGTAACTGCTGAGTGGTGATTTTTAAACCCCTTGTTCGCTACGATAATGTTTAAATAGCACTCACGAGGAACCTTATTCCATGTACGACGTCATCATCATCGGGGGCGGAGCTGCGGGGCTCACGGCGGCAATCTACGCCTGCCGCAAGGCCTTCAAGACGCTGGTCGTTTCTCCTGAATACGGCGGCCAGACCAACCTGACGAGCCACATCGAGAACTATCCGGGCTTCACGGTCAGCACGGGCTGGGACCTGATGAACAAGTTCAAGGAACAGGCCGAGCATTTCGGAGCGGAAACGCGCACGGGCAAGGTCGTCGCCATCCAGAAAAAGGCAGACAAGCATTTTGTCGTGCACTTGGAAGACGACACCAAAGAAGAGGCGCGCGCCATCATTCTCGCACACGGCAAGCTCCCGCGGCCGCTGAACATTCCGGGAGAAAAGGAGTTTCTCGGCAGGGGACTGAGCACGTGCGCCACCTGCGACGCTCCCTTGTACAAGAAAAAGACCGTTGCCGTCATCGGCGGCGGCAATGCCGCATTGGAAGCCGTTGAGGAATTACAGAAGATGGGTGCAAAGGTCTATCTCGTGCACCGGCGCAATGAGTTCCGCGCAGACGAAATCACGGTCAAGCATGTCAAGCAACTGCCGAACGTCGAATTCATCCTCAATCACGCGCCCTTGACGATTCAGGGAGAGAAGTTTGTCACGGGGCTGGAAATCGAGGACGTTGCCACCAAGAAGCGCAAGACGCTCAAGGTGGATGGCGTCTTCTCAGAAATCGGCCACATCGCGGATTCAAACATGGTCAAGGACTTGCTCAAGCTCAACCCTGCAGGCGAAGTCATCGTTGACGAGAACGCCAACACCTCCTGCCCGGGCATCTTTGCGGCAGGAGACATCACTCCTGTGCGGTACAAGCAGACCGTCATCGCCGCCGGCGAAGGCGCGAAAGCGGCTCTTGAAGCGCACCGGTATCTGACGGACGGCAAAATGACTGGGGAGTATGCGAAGTAAATGGAAACATCGTTCATCGACGGAACGCTGCCGGTTTCCCGCGACGAAGCACGAGGAATTCTTGCGAAACTCTCCGAAAAACCGATGACCATGCCCTTGGTAAAGCTCTTCTGTCGCGCTTCTGATGAAAAAAGCTATGTGAAAACCAAGAATGGCAGATTGGGGCTCTATGGTGCGCCCAACATCAGCGGCATTTACTCGTCACTATCCATTCAGCAGTGCCACGAGAATGTCCTGATGCATTTCCATCCCTGCAAGCTCGAACACCTGGAGCGCGAAGACGAACGCGCAGGATACTACGACCTTGCCTGCATCTACACCGGGCCAAAGACCACCGGCATATGGTGCTATGGCAAGGGAGACCAAATGGCGCACGGCGTGAGTCTTGAGCTGAAGCGGGAACTCCTCCTGCCTTCCAAGGAAGTGCGCTGGCTGTTTGACCATTTGAGTTGGTTCGCAACCATCATGGGAGAACACCTTTCCCTGCGGGAACAGCCCAAGTTCTGGACGGGCGATAAAGAGCGACCTTAAACAGTCTTCCCGAACAGTCCTGCCTTTTTCACATCGGCTTCAATGGATTCAAGAACTTCCTGAGATAGGAATGAGGAACCGCACCTCGTGCAGGTCTCCACTTCACGCTTGCCAAAACTTCGGCCAAAGAACTCCACGTCTTCAACGCCCTTCTTCAACTGGCTTCCGCACTTGCAGGGGTGCATGTCTACCATAGTTTCACCGTGATGGGGTAAATCTTGCGAACATTGCCGGGAAGCATGTACTCGGCATAAACGATGCTGTAATCGCGATGGAACGTTTCCCAAATGCCGGGTCGCTGCCTGCGCCGTTGTCCGCGCTGGAGTGCCTCTTTGACTTCACGAACGGAGATGCCACGCAGCCACAGCCGCTCAATGGCGTGCTTGCATCGCTTGTGCTCCTAATTAATACGCAGGCGCATGCACTATTTAACTTTTGCTGCATTCAAGTGCGTATCGGCAAGAATTCCGGAAGGTTTCCGGAGAAAACCGGAAGAATAGGACCATTTTGAGAACGCTCGATTTAAACAATAAGAGAAAAATCTTAGTACGTACTTCCGCCGCCAGAACTGCCACCTGACGACCCATCGGAGGTCCCTCCGGATGTTCCGCCTGTCGAACCCTCGACTTTCGAGAGATGGTTCGTCACGACAAACAAGGCCCGTGCAGTGAGTGCTTTCATACCTCGCATACACAAGCAAAATCGTCTTATGACGATTGAGTGCCCCGCGTCCGGAGCCTGATTACTGCGTCGCGTTGTCGTCGCTCGGCGTTTCTCCAACAACCGCACGGCAGGTGCCGCTGATGCACTGGAGTCGGTCAACCCGCGCGCAGCTATAGGTGCAGCCTGACGGGTACGCATACACGAGCGCCTTGATGCGGTCCGCGTCTGCCTTGTTGACCACGATGTTGCAGCCAAAAGGGCAGACCGCGCCCACATCAACGCAATCGCTATCGCGCGTGCACACGCTTGCGGCCGCAATCTTGATGCGGATGTCCCGCTCGCTGGGTGTGTTGACTTCGACGGTGTTGGCGTTATTGACGTTCACGCTGGTGTTGCCCGCGGTGACGTTTGTCCGGACGTTCACATTGATGTCCGGCGATGCTCCTGCGGTTCCAGGGGAAACGACCGTGCAACCCGCGAGAAGCAACAGGAGTCCGATAGTGAGTGCCTCTTTCATGCTCGTTGCTGAGCTGTTCTCCCTTTTAACGGTTCAGCATCCCGCGTCCTGACGCGTTCGACATCTTTTTATAGTGCTCCCGCACTATGAACCAAGGGTGGCGCTCCACGAGGATTGGATACACGAGGCGGAATCGCGATTGCGCAAGCGCGCGAAGAACACGACCGTCGTGTTTCCTCCCTGCCCTGCGTGCCACCGTCATGAGTTCGAATTCGACCCGAAGACCGGCAGATTGAAATGCCGGAGCTGCGGGTTCGAAACGTACCTCAAAGTCGCAAACGGGTGATGACCATCGGAAAGGAATTGCACCAGGCCCAGCGCGTCGGAGTCTTCGTTGACGTCCAGAACCTCTACTATTCGGCGAGATTCATCCACAAGGCAAAACCGAACTTCAGCCAGATTCTCCGCGACGCCGTGCGCGGCAGACAGCTGGTGCGCGCTCTTGCGTACGTCATCCGCGCCGAGGAAGTCGACCGCGAGGAATTCTTCAAGGTCCTCGGCAACCTCGGCTTCGAAGTGAAGGCGAAGGATGTCCAAATCTTCGCGGACGGCTCCAA
Source organism: Binatia bacterium (assembly GCA_035476335.1). Taxonomy (GTDB): domain Archaea; phylum Nanobdellota; class Nanobdellia; order Woesearchaeales; family ARS49; genus DSQK01. Next base: position 5,300 of record DATILO010000085.1, read on the forward strand.
GAAAGGCGATTGGGACATTGGTATCGCGATGGACTGTATCGAGCTCGCGCCGCGATTGGACACGATTGTGCTCGTTTCGGGCGACGGCGACTTCATCCCGCTCGTCGAGCACCTGCGACGCGCGCTCGGCTGCCGCGTCGAATGCGTTGCCTTCGGCAAGAGCACGAGCCAGAAGCTCGTCGAATCCGTCGACCTCTTCACCGATTTGGACAAGAACAAGCGCGCATTGATCGCGCACCGAAGCCACCGCGATGACCGAACGGCTCGCCGCGAAGTCGAAACGCATCAAATACACTAGGGGGAAGACGATGTTGAACATTACGACGCAGAATTTCCAGCAAGACGTGTTGAACAGCAAGCTGCCAGTCATTGTTGATTTCTGGGCGGTGTGGTGCATGCCGTGCAAGGTGCTCGGCCCCATCTTTGAGAAAGTTTCCAAAGATTTTGCCGGCAGGATGCATTTTGTCAAGCTCGACGTTGACCAAAGCCCGCAACTGGCAGAGACGTATGACGTGCGTGGCATTCCCTGCATGATTATCTTCAAGAACGGCAAGGAAGTTGAACGCCTGGTCGGTGCCATGAACGAGGGCATCCTGCGCGAGAAGATTGGCGCGGCACTCAAAAAATAGTTCTTCGACTTATCGCTTGTTCTTCACGACAAGCGTGACACTCTGCGTGCGGAAGATGCGCCAGAACGCGTACACGGCCAGCAGGTGCAGCCCGAGGCGCAGGAACCGGATGAAGTCCGAGAGCGCCTCCACTTGCGGGCCGCTGTCGAACACTTCCACGATGGCGATGAAGCTCAAGAGCATCCAGCTTGCAATGACGGGCATCATGGCGCGCGCCCACAGTCCTCCGCGGATGTGCCAGAACAGCGCAATGCTCGAGACGATGAGAATCAGAGAAAGAATGCCGTTGATTGCCGGGAGGAGGTCGACGAGTGTCATGCTGCGAAGTAGGCGCTTACGAGGTAGATGAGGATGACGCCGACACCGAACCAGGCAAGCTGGAGCAGGGACTTCGGGAAGTCCTGGTCGTGGTGGAGTTCAGGAATCAGGTCCGCGGCCGCGATATAAATGAAGCCGCCCGCGGCAAATGCGACCATGAGCGGCTTGCCGCTCTGGACAACCGAGGTGAAATAGTACGCCCCGATTGCGCCGAGGATTGACGTGAGCGCCGAGAGGAAATTGTAGAACAGGGCCTTGCCCTTGCTCAATCCGCTATAGATGAGGACGCTGAAGTCGCCGATTTCCTGCGGGATTTCATGGAAGATGACCGCGAGCGTCGTCACGATGCCGAGTCCGGGGCTCGTGATGAAGCTTGCCGCGATGATGGTGCCGTCAAGGAAGTTGTGGACGCCGTCGCCCACCAGGTTGAGCAGCGCGACGGGCTTGATTCCCTTGATTTTCCGGGGCATGTGCGGCGGATGATGGCCCTCGCACATCCCGTTATGGCAATGGTACCAGTACAGCAATTTTTCCACCACGAAAAAGACGATGATGCCGCCGAGCACCCAGCTGAACGAGAGCCCTCCCGCTTCCTGCGCCTCGGGAATGAGATCAAAGAACGCCGCCGCCAGCATCGCTCCCGCGGCAAAACTCACGAGCGGGAACATCAATGCCTCCACGTTCTTGATGCGGATGAACAGGAAGAACGCGCCGACGAACGAAACGAGACTTACAATAATCACTGAGATGAGAATGTTGAGTAGGACTGACATTGCGCCTCTTTTCAGGCGTTTCCAACCCTCGCTTCCTTTAAAAATGTTCCGTTTGAGAAACATTTAAAAATGAACCTGCGCTCGCACGTCTATGCTCAAAAAGCCGGTGATTGTCGTCAATTGCAAGACCTACAAGCAAGGCACCGGCGCGAATGCCGTGAGACTCGCGAAAATCTGCGAGCACGTCGCGCTCGAACTCAACGTGAACATCGCGATTGCGGTGCAGGCGCTTGACGTTGCCGCGGTTGCGGCAGCCGTGGACATTCCTGTGCTTGCGCAGCACGTGGACGGCGTTGATTTGGGACAGCACACCGGCGCGATTGCGCCTGAAGCGCTCCAGTTTGCGGGCGCCGCGGGCAGTCTCATCAACCATTCCGAGTGGAAAATCCCGCTCCCAAACATCATCGCTGCCGTGAAGCAGTGCCGCGCATTCGACCTTGACGTGATTGCGTGCGCGGACACGCCTGCGAACGCAAAAGAAATCGCGAAAGCGAAGCCGGCCTTCATCGCGATTGAGCCACCCGAACTGATTGGCGGCAAGATTTCCGTCTCCGCAGCGCGTCCGGAAGTGATTACGCACACGACATCCGCGGTACGGATTCCCGTGCTTTGCGGCGCGGGCATTCATACGCGCCAGGACGTCGCAAAGGCAATCGAACTCGGCGCGGTCGGCGTGCTCGTCGCATCCGGCGTTGTTCTCGCGAAGAATCCTGAAGCGGTTCTCAAGGAACTCGTTCTCGGACTGCGGCAATGAACCGGCACGTGCTCCAGCAGCTTGCCAAAGACATTTACCGTCAGGTGAGCGACGCCGGACCGTGGCGCGAGCTCGAACCCGTCATGAAATCGCTCCGGAACAAGTCGCTCCACGAGTGGGATGCGCAACTGCGGGCGTCGTTTCTGTTTCGCGTCCATCACTTGGAGAAATGCATCGCGGACTTACGCACTGACTTGACCATCTGCAGCATCGATACCGACTTTTGCGATGCGGCCTCTACACTTGTGACGCTCTACCAAAACGCGTTTTCTCTCTTTCTCGCAAGAATAGCGCGTCTTCGTGAAGGAACTGATTACGAATTCAGCATCGGACTGCGCACCATCCTTGAACAGCTCCAGAAACAGGCCGCCTATGGAACGCTCAAGAAACAGCTCAGCAAAGCGTATGTCTCACTGGCGGCAGACCTGCAAACCAACGACTTCGCCTGTTTCGCCGCCTAAGGCACTTCAACGAAAATCTTGTAGACTTTGTTCGTATACCACACTTGCGTGCTCGTCCCGTCGCAGACACCGGGCGCGGTAGGACCGTATTCCGTTGCGTCCCAGACGCAGACATTGAACGAGTAGGTTCCCTTCTCGAGCGAGACGCCCTCGTCCATGTTGTGGTCAACCACGATGTGCACCGGAATGGCCTTATAATCATTGTTCTTGATGGTGTGCGGGCCCGAATTGTAGAGAATCCAGTGCGGATTGATGTACTGCCCGTTCGCGGTCGCGATAGGCGCCTCGAGAGGCGTGAACGCCTTGCTGAACTCCACCGTGATGCCGAAATCCTTTTCCGCGCCCTTGATGTTCTGGATGCCTACCCAGAAGCTCTCTCCCTTGCCGACCGGAATCGTGGCCTTGTTCAAAGGAATGGCGACGATGCTTCCGTCACGGAGGATTTGCCGCATCTGCTCGTCCGTGTTCCGGTCGATTTCATCACGAAACGAGGTCGTTGCGGAATAGAACTGCTTGAGGAAATAGAGGGACCCCACGAAAATGATGAGCGTCATGATGAGAATCACCATGAAACTCACCGAGAGCTCGAAGCCGCGACGAGAATGGGGGAATGACGTTCGTTGCGTCCCCGGCTGGCTTCGCAAGGCACCCCGGCTGGGGCTTCCCCCGCCTTGCTCGCGCCGGGACGCTGGAGTCCCCTGACGTGCTTCCCCGGCAGTTTTGTCGTGGCGGCGTGATAGTGAACAGAGCGTCATACCGGTCCAGGCGTAATATACGTAATCTTCTCCAGTCCCTTCGTGAAGGACGCGCGATGCGTTGCTCCATTCTGGTCATACGCATAGGCAACAGTCAGACTCGTGAAGTGCTGCGATTCCGGCTTCTCAACAGACGTGATGGGAATCTCAACGGTGATGCTCTGCCCGACCGCATCGAGACCGCGGTTCACGGTGATGAATCCGAGCTCGGTCGTGCCGTCAAGCGCGCGGATGGACTCAATCTTCACGCCGCTCACGCCCGCGAGCATGTCATAGAGGGTGAATTCCGCCTTGATGCGGTCCTTGGTGGCATCAAAGGGAATGCTGTAGGAGAAGCGGTTCTGCAAGTGGAAGGGGCCGATGGAGCGGTCGTCAAAGAGCGACTTCGGCACGGGAGCGGTGCCCTGGCGGATGGTGCTCACGCAGATTTGGGTGTTGCAGGACAAGTCCATGTACTGGCCCGCGCTTCCCGAGCAGGGACCGCAGTCCGAGGCGCACGTGCACTTGTTCTCGTTGCCGTCGCACTGGAAGTTGCCGCACGCGCCCGGAATAGGAGCGTGCTCGCAGAAGAAATTCGTCTCGACACTGCACGAGTCAGCCGTGCCCGGGTTGCTGTCGTCGCATTCCGTTGCTGATGGGCAGCCGTAACTGGTGGTGGGCTTCACCCATTGGAGTGTGATGCCGCGCAAAGGATTGATGATTTGTGCTGTCTTGAGCTGGCTTGTTGTTCCTTGCGTGAGCGTGTATTCATAATCGACCTTGAGCTGCGGGTTTGCAACGCTGCCTTCCGTATCTCCGGTCGTGAGGTCGAGATGCAGGTCGTCCTGGACACTCGTTCCCTTGACCGGAATGGGCTTGTTGACATCCTTGTCGACGAGCACGACGTTCTGCCGGTCCTTGTTCGTTCCCGACACTTCGTAGCCGATGATGCGGATGTTGCTCACGAAATTGGCGACGTTGTCCAGCAGAATCTTGGTCGTGAACGCGTCCTTCTTGAAGTTGAACGGCTGGTTGAACGTCGTGGTGACCTTGAACGTGTTGCCCTGGCTGAGAATGCTGTTCGTGATGCTCACCGGCTTCACGCGCGAGCTCGGAACATCGACAAGGCATTGCGTGTTGTCCTTGTTGCACGTCTTCTGAAGCAACGTGCTGCCCGGAACCGTGCCTGAACAACTGCCGCAATCTGCCTCGCAGGTGCACTCGTTTTCGGTATCGGTGTCGCACTTGCCGTTCCCGCACGCGCCCGGAATCGGCGTGTAGACGCACTTCTTGTCCACACACGCGCCGGTGTGCCCGGTCTTCTTGCAGTCCGCGTTGACCTTGCACTCGCTTGAGCAACCCGCGAGCATGAGCAGAAGAGCAAGAATCGATATCAGGAGAAGTACCTGCACCTGCTTTTTCATCTTGAGCTGGCGTATGAGTAAGGGATATAAAAAGATAGTGGGAAGTTCCGCTTGAGTTCCGTATCCCTGGCAGTTTGGTGTCGTTGTCTTGGCTGACCTTGCTCATCTTCCCCGGCAGTTTTGTCGCGTCGTTTACTTAGTCGATAGCAACAATACTACAAAACGGCTTGGGAACGGCACTCACCAATATCAGACGACGCAGGTGCAACGACGTTTACCGTATCATCTCAAACTCGCGCACCACGATCCCTGCGAACACGACGAAGATGAGCACGCCGATGAGGATGCGGTACATCCCCGACGAAAAGTCGCTCGTGAGCACGCTGAAGAGCCCCCAGCCGACGAAGAACGTGCCGAGCCAGAGGAACTTGTCGAACACGAGCCTCATCACTTCAAACTCTTCGCTGCTCGAGAGCCGGTGCTTGACATGCTTCATGACAGCACCACGAAGAACTGCTTGCTCTGGTAGGGGTTGAACTCGCTTGCCGCGGAGCAGTCCTTGTTGTTCTTCTCCTTGTAGACAATGAGCTCCATGGCGTACGTGTCCGGCTTGCCCTTTGCAATCTGGACGTTGATGGGATAGACGCCGACCTCGTTGTTCTTGATGTCGACCTTGTCGAACATCTGGAACCAGGTGTAATCGGGATAGGTGACGGGCTCGGTGGCG
>DATILO010000086.1:0-7981 GCA_035476335.1 Binatia bacterium
CTGGGACACGCTCGTCCACATCATCCTCAACAATAATGATGCTAATTTCACTGAACTTCCGGCGCCTGAGTTCGAGCCGGCGGAAATCCAACCTCCGTGCTGCGGTGACATGGGGGATGTCTTGCGCGACCTTAATACCCAAGTCCAGGATTTGCAAGTGCGTCTCGACGCCGCAGAGGACCAGTTGAGCAGGACTTGTGAATCGGATGTCATCACATCAGGCTCATGCGACACTGCCTGCAAGAATAAGGGCCTCAAGTGCATAGGTTCCGTACGCAACAAATGGATAAGCCGCTCAGGCAGCATTACAGCGGATCCGCAACTGCCGATGGAGGTTGGTGTCTGCTGGGATTATGTTTACTACAGTTACTCGAACAATGATGGCTCATACCGCGAATACCAGACCAAGAGTTGCCTCTGCTGCTGATGACAACCCTTCACCGTGAATTGTTCTTGCTCATCCTCGTGGCGATGCTGGCGTTTGCCCCGTCGATGACGGGCGCCGCGATTGCGCACGTCGACACAAAACTTGACACGCACATCAACCAGACCAGTTTCTGGGAAACGTTCTTCACCGGACTCTTCCGTGCCATCAACAAGGCGGATAAGGAAACGCCGCGCGACGACGTCGTGCCGCCGATTGAGCGCCCGATTTCCATTGATACGTCACTCGGCGATCCCTCGTCGAAAATTCCCTGCGAGTTCAAGCTCCAGGGATGCCAGAAGCAGCGCAACGCGGTCGAAGCCAAGCTGAACGCAACGAACGAGGAGCTCGAGGCGTGCGCTGCGGACAAGGACGCCGCGGAGAGCGACCTTGCCGCGTGCCAGAGCGTCGAGGACCAGTTTGACGAGACGATGGCGCGCCTCCGCGACCCGACGCCGCCGGGAGACTGCAAAGGGTGGCTGACGCTTACGGCAGAGTCCTGCAATCAGGTGTGCGCCGAAAAGCACTTGCAGTGTTACGGTGCAACCGTCCGGAATGTCAATATTGGCGCGTATGACGTGATTTGCGCGCCGAGCAATTGCTATGACGAAACCGCACCTGCCTGCATTTCGAATGACGCATATAGCGATGCCAACGGCAATACGTATGCGAACGAGGACCGCGAAGAAGACGCGCATGACCATGTCCTGCGCGATTGCGTGTGCTGCCCGTAAGTTCAGCGGATTTTCTTGATCATCTTCATGGGCATGTTACAGCATCCGACTTTCGGATTCTTGCCCTGCTTGACGACAACCACGACGTTGCCGCACTTTGAACACTTCCAGAAACTTCCTGCTTTTGCCATGCGTCGCCTCTTTTTTTTGCCGCGTCCCGGCAGTTTTGACGTTTTGTTATAATTCGATTACTATGATGGGCCCGGACTGATTTGAACAGTCGACCGGCGGTGTACTCAGGCTTTGTATTGAGCAGAGCCGTATAAGACCGCTGCTCTGCCGGACTAAGCTACGGGCCCGAGCTTCCGGTACGAAGTCGTCTTTTAAATGTTTGTCCGCGCCAGCCATTTTCTTTTCTAGATATCTTTAAATACGCCTTCCGAACACTTCGACGATAACGCGCTCGTGGTTTAGTGGTAGAATACGGCCTTGCCAAGGCTGAGATGCGGGTTCGATTCCCGCCGAGCGCATCGGGCATCCACGCTCCTGTCGTCTAGCCCGGTCAAGGATAGCGGCCTTTCGAGCCGCTTACGCGGGTTCAAATCCCGCCGGGAGCATTACGGAAGTAAGCGACCGGCGGCATTCCGAGCGGTCTCGGATTTGTCGCCGGGAGCATTTTATTTTCCATACGAGAACTTCAGTACCGACACGACATCTTCATTCTTGAACTGCCGGTTGTAAATCAAGCCAAGATGGTACTTCACGGATTCGGAGTCGCGCGCGTCGGGGCTCGAGCCCAGGAGTTCCGAAGGCAGCAAGTCGCTGATTTTCTTGACATCAATGGAGTCAATCAGTACGCTCGTCGCATACTCGTCGAAGCGCGGCAACGAATTGTCGGTGCCGGGCTCGGACAAAATGCGGACGCGCGCAGTCTCTCCTGCATACGTCCCTTTCGGCGCGGGCAAGACTCGTTCGCCGGGGCGTACTGCGGTCGTCAACGATTTCTCCACAATCATCGGCTTGTACGTCTGGCGGAACCATAATTCGTAAGGGATGCGCGGGAATCCGCGCTCGAAAATCGCGTTCATCAGTCTGTCCGCGCACTCCTCGGGGTTGCAGCCGTTCGCGGGCACGGTGACGTCGGAAAGCAGGTAGCCGGAAAGTCGTTCCTCGTATTTTTTCACGAATTCCTCATCAGTCCACGCGTTCGCCACGGGCCGGTCCAATCGCGCGCGCGTCCTGCGGCGCAATTCGTCAAGCGGAACGTCGATGTAGAAGAGGACTCCTTTGTTCTTGAGCGCGACGCGGTTGTGAGAATTGAGCAGCGTGCCGCCGCCGGTCGCGATGACCATGTTTTCGAGCTTGGAGAGGTCCTCGACGACGGTCTGTTCGAACGCGCGGAACGCTTCCCAGCCCTGCTGCTGGATGATTTTGTCGTGATGGTAGCCGACGCGCTTGCTGATTTCCTCGTCGACGTCCGCGAACTGCCGGTCGAAGCGTGCCGCGAGATAGCGTCCGATGGTGGTCTTTCCGGATGCGCCGAAGCCGGCGAGAACGATATTTTTATTCATGCGTCAAACCCGCAGCGCGAAACATCGTCGTGCGGACCTTGTCATACGGCAGCAAATCGCCGTGGCGCTGCTTGAACTGCAACGCCGCCTGCCGCGCGACCATTTCCAATCCGTCCTGCAGTCGCGTGTAGCCCGCGGCGCGCGCATACTGCAGCGTTGTGGGAACATGCTCGGGCAGGTTCACGTCCGCAATGATAGACGTGCGCGGCAGCAATTCCATGTTGTGCAGTGCGGCTCGCGTGTCGGCGGTGAAATGAGCGGGAATCGGATGGTTTTGCGCGTCGGTCGTCACTTTCCCGAACGCGGAGTATGGCGCAAGAGGCCCTTCGCCGCCCTTGTCGGAGGTGTTGACGACTGCGTGCGTGTCGGGAAGCTCCTCGGAAAGCTCGTCCTCGCCGACGGCGTAGACGACCTTGGTATGGTAGTGGGCGTTGATGCGGTCCGCGATTTCCTGCGCTTTTTGCACGGTGCGGTTGACGATGACGATTTCTTTCGGCTTGTAGGGCATCAAGCTGAACGCGATGGCAGCGCACGTTCCTCCCGCGCCAAGAATCGTGATTTTCTTGCCCTCGATTTTTTCGTTGTATTTGCCGAGCTCATAGAGCAGCCCTTCGACGAATCCTTCACCGTCGCTGTTCATGCCGATGAGGGTGCCGTCCTTTTCCTTGTGGATGACGTTCGCGGCCCCGATGATTTCGGCCAGGGGATGCAACTTGCCGTACTGCTGCAGCACGGGAACGATTTTGTCCTTGAATCCCGAGCCCGCGCCGCCGCCGAGGCATTTCGGGTCGTACTTCACGGCCTGGAGGAACTCGTGCATCGCCTGTTCGGTTATCGGAGCGATTGCGAAGATGCGGCGGTAGTTGAGGTTGTTCTCGGTATAAACCGTATTCCAGATGTTCGGCGAGACGGCCTTGTAGTCCTTCTTGATGATGGTGAGCACGATGCCATCAAGCTTGTCGAGTTTCGTGAGGTCAAGGTTCTGCTTGCTGCCCTCGATGTGGTGTCCGGCATTGCGCTTCGCACGGGCCTCGTTGGTGAGAAGGTAGTCGTTGTTGATGGGAATCGTCGCAAGCGTCAGGATTCCCTTCTCGAACAGTTCCTTGATTGTCTTTGCCATGCCCCGCTTTGTTCGCATCCGATTTTTAAGGATATCGTTCCTGGAGTCCTCAATTTTTCTTGAGCAAAACTATATCCGTCTCCCCTCGCTCGCGGAGCGTATGTCTGACAAAATCTTCTACGTTTCGACGACGGGCATCGTTGTCAAGGACGGCAAGTTCCTGATTGCGAAGCGTTCCGAGCGGGAAAAGGCGTTTCCGGGCAAGTGGACGGTTCCGGGAGGCAAGTTCCAGCACGGTGATTACCACCAATTGGCGCCGAACAAGGGCGGACTGTGGTATGAGCCCGTGGAGCGCGCGCTTCGCCGTGAGATTAAGGAAGAAGTGAATCTTGATATCGATAACATCCGGTACGTGACGAACATCACGTTCGTTCGCCCTGACGCCGCGCACTGTTTGATCTTGAGTTATGCGTGTGATTACGTTGATGGTGATGTGGTGCTTTGCGACGCGCTCACGGACCACGCGTGGGTGTCGTTGGCGGAAGCGAAGAAGTACGACTTGATCGACGGCATTTACGATGAGTTGGCAATCGTGGATAAGCAGTTGAATAGAAAGTAGTCATCGTTGCCGTTCCCCTGCCGTTTGCTCCGCGTCGTTGAGTGTTGGTCGCTGGTTGGTTGTGATGTTTGTCGTTCGTGCATCGACTTTTGAGAATACGACGCTACAAAACTGCCTGGGAACGGAGATGCCAGGAACTCAACGCGCAATCACTCGCCACTGAAGAAATCCTTATAAGCAGCCCCTGTCTCAAGACGGGATATGGGGGTTTTGAGGAAGCCGCAGCATCAGAGGATATTCTCCTTGTTTCTCAATAGGCAGAAGCTTTCGCACGCCGACATCGCGAAACAAACGGCTTTGAGGCCGAACCTGCTGAGCTACTATTTGCGACAGTTGATTTCCCAAGGCGTTTTGGAAAAGCGCGATGACTCCTATGCCATTTCCAAGCAATCCGAACATCTGATTCCGCGGTTCAAACAATTAACCGGCGAGGAAACGCTGAAACTTCCCGTCGTCGTATTCGCGATTGAGCACCAGAACAAGATTCTTCTTTTGCAGCGCAAAAACCGTCCGTACGCGGGCTACTGGGGACTGCCGGGCGGCAAGATTCGCCAGCACGAGACGATTGCGGAAGCCGCGCGGAGAATCGCGTTGAGAGAGACAGGCATCTCGCTTGCGGAAATCCAAACGTGCACGGTCATCGACGAGCGCGTCACCGACAACGGCAGCGTCAAGCACGGTTGGTTTATCTTCGTCGTGAAATCGAAAGCCGCTTTGCTCCCGAAAGAACTGCCCGACAACTGCGACTGGTTTGACGTAAAAGAATTGAACGGCCAGGTCATCCCGTCGGACAAGTGGATGATTCGGGACGCGTTGAAACAAACGTCACACGTGCACGAATTCTCGATTGAAGAAAGCGATGGAAGAATTACTGAGTTCAGGGGCGCTTGAATTTCTCGCGGTATTGTTCCTCGCGTTCGTGAAGCCAGGTGCGCATCACGGTAAGGATGACTTCGTCGGAAAGTCCGCGTATTTCCTCAATAAAGTACTGATGAGGTTTCCCGGACTCAGCTGCCATATGGACGGCGATTACGTGCGCGGGAAATGCAATGTTTTCCACCCTGCTTTCTCGAGTTCCTTCTTCAGCCGTTCGAAGTGTTTCTGCATCTCCTTTCCTTTGCGAAGCTGCTCCTCGGTGAACTGCTCGTCAAAGAAAGGGCTTCCGGTGCTCTTTTTCATAGTTTCACCTACGGTGTCATTCTTTAAATGTCTTGCGGACAAAAATCCGGAAGGTTTCCGGTTCAGAGCACGTCGTAGAACTGCATTTCCGAAAACAACCGAGCCCACGTCGGCTTGAACGCGAAGAAGCGGATGTCCGGATGGTCGTAGATGGCGGGAGTCTTTCCGAGCTTGACGATGAGGAGCGCGAGCGCCTTGTCTGCTTCGGTGCCTGACAATTCCTCGGCAAGCCCGTCCATCTGGAGCGTGTGCGGCAGTTCCGTGATGACGACGCTCGCGAGGGCGTTCTTCCCGAGATTTGCGTACTTGCGGTACGTGCGCATCGTCTCGAAATAGAGCGTCATGCCTTGGGATGCATAATTGATGAGCGCGGCTTCGGGCTTAGCGCTCGCGGATGCAGTGGCGAGCACGCAGTGGCGGTTGCCTTCAATGAGTTTCCTGACGGTTTCCCCGACGTCCATATGAGCCCGGCCCGATTCGAACGGGCGACCTCATCCGTGTAAAGGATGCGTTATACCGCTAAACTACGGGCTCAATGAAGATTTTTGCGCCCATCATATTTAAATACATCTCTCGCAGTACCGTCGCTATGCAAGAGAGGATTTTCCAGATTCTCGTCGAGCAGAACGACGTCACCTGGAAGGCGATGATTTACGACCTCATCAAGTCCGAGGAGATGGACCCCTGGAACGTCGACCTCGGCACGCTGACGGGCAAGTACATCGCGCGCATCAAGGAATTGAAGGAGCACAATTTGCAAGTGTCTGGCAAGGTGCTGCTCGCGGCCGCGATGCTGTTGAAAATAAAGTCCAAGCGCCTGGTTGGCGAGGACCTCAATGAATTTGACCGCTTGCTCGCGTCGGCGGAGATGACGGAGGACCAGTTCTACCAGGAGCTCGAGGGCGAATTGCAGAAAGCCAGAATTGTTCCTCCTGAGGAGATGTTGAGACTCATTCCGAGAACGCCGCAGCCGAGAAAGCGCAAAGTGAGCGTTTTCGACCTCGTGCGCGCTTTGGAAAAAGCGTTGGAAGTCAAGCATCGCAGATTAATCAAGCTCGACAGTCCCGAGGGCAGAATCATTTTGCCGGCCAAGAAGATTGACATCACGCTTGCCATCAAGCAGGTGTACAAGGCCATTCGCGAGTGGGCGGTCCTGAACAAGAAATCGAGGATGAAGTTCTCGCAGCTCCTGCCGAAGGACCCGTCGCGGGACGCGAAGCTCTACACGTTCGTTCCGTTGCTGCACATCGGCACGCAGCGCAAAGTGGACCTGGACCAGCAGCAGGCGTTTGACGATTTTGAAATCAAGCTGTTGAAAGAGCAGAAGCCGAATTAGTATCCGTACCCAAACCAGATTTGCTTTTCTCCGTCGGGCAGCACTTCAATCCAGGTTCCCCAGTTCCTGTAGTGCAGTCCCGCAACCCATTTGCGCTCGCGGTTCTCGAAATCGTTCTCGAACTTGCCGGACACGACGATGTCGTCTAAAATCCGCCAGCGCAACCGCGCTTCGGCCTTTTCGATTTCGCCGTTGTACTTGGTATCCACGCCTGCGGAAGCGATTCTGAGGATTTCGACGCGCGCCTTGACGTGGTGCGTTCCGGGACCGATTTTTGGCGAGATGAACTTGCCGCCTGCCGCCTTTTCCGCGGGAGCCATCTGCACGGGCTCGATGCTCGGGTCGTTCGGCAGTCCGGGAGCGTAGGTGACGTCCTCGAGTGAAGGAGTGGGCGTGAGCACGTCCGCGAACGTCCTGCCGACGTTGCCGCGCACGAACGCCTGCATCGTGTCCGTTAACGCGTTGCGCGCGACGTGGACGACTTCGTGGCGCGCGCGGTCGCGGTCCTGCTCGTTGTCGTACATTTTTGCGAGCAGCGGGTCAGAAGCGGCGTAGTTCATTTGCGCGAGCATCGAGTCTTCCCGGAGCCGCATGCGCGCGCGGTTTTCCAGGCTGCTTTCGTACTTCTGGAAGAGTTCGTAGGCGCCGTTGCGGTCGGACAAGAAGGATGAGCATCCGCTGAGCAGTCCCCACATGCCGAGCAGGGCTGCGCCAAGCGCCTTCCTCACTGACATGGCTTGCGGGTAATGGTTCCTCGTTAATAAATACTTGTCACAGTCAGGAAGTGTCAATGGCTTCCACAATATTTAAATAGCTTCAGACGGGCGGGAAGCGTATGAGCGAGAAGCACAAGGACCACGAAAAGCAGGCGACTGCGCAGCGGAAGTACTTGGAGCTGCAGGTGCTGAACCAGAAGATGCAGCAGGTCCAGGAACAGGTCCAGCAATTGGAGCAGCAGATCGTTGAAGTGGACAAGGTCTCGCAGAATCTCGATGAGTTCTCGAAGGTGAAGCCGGGCGCGGAGTCGCTGATTCCCGTTGCCAACGGCTTGTTTGCGAAGGCGACATTGTTGGAAACGCAGACGCTCGTGGTGAACGTGGGCTCGAATGTCGCGGTTG
>DATILO010000087.1:0-11453 GCA_035476335.1 Binatia bacterium
TGCTTCTCTGCCCCTTGATGTTTGTCGTGCGCGCATCGCTATCGCAGACGACACTTCAAAACTCTTGAAGGTGCAGAGCATCCTTCAAGACGCCAGAGGACTCCGTCCTCTGAGCGTGCCGGGGCAGGAAAGCACAGGCCATGCACGTGCAAGGGTGCTGCAATGAACGGACTCAGGATTCTCCTCCTCAACTATGAATTCCCTCCCCTGGGCGGAGGGGCCGCTCCCGTCACCGAGCACCTGAGCAAGGCGCTTGCCGGACACACGTTTGACCTCGTGACGATGGGCTTCCCGGGATTGCCTGCCGAAGAGCGTGTGGGAACGATTCACGTGCACCGCGTTCCGTGCAAGCGGAAGCGCAAGGAATTGAGCACCACGCTCGAAATGCTCTCGTTTCTGCGTCCGGCGTGGAAAAAGGCGAATGAGCTCATTGCCAAGAACAACTACGACCTCATTCATTGCCACTTCATCCTTCCTACGGGTGTGCTTGCCTGGCGATTATCAAGGAAACACGGCATTCCGTACATCATTTCGACGCACGGCTCGGACATTCCTGGCTACAATCCGGACCGGTTCCAGCTGCTGCACAAGCTGCTATTGCCGTTCTGGCGTGCGATTGTGCGCAAGGCACGCCTCATTCTCACTCCTTCTGAGAATTTGCGCCGATTGGTGCTCAAGTCGTGGAATGCTCCTGAGCACATCAAGGCAATCCACTGGGGCATCGACATTCCTCCCGCACCGAAGGGCAAAAAGGAGAATCGCATCCTGTTCGCGGGCAGACTGTTTGAGCGAAAGGGGGCGGGAACGCTCGTTGACGCCGCACTCAAGATGAATCTAAAAGGATGGGAAGTCGCGATTGTCGGAGATGGTCCTCAGCGCGCAGAACTCGAGCGCAAGGCAAAAAACAACTCCGCAATCAAGTTCTACGGTTGGATGCCTCGTGAAAAGCTGCAGAAATTCTATGAAAAGTCAAAGATATTTGCGTTTGTTTCCACTGCCGAGAGCTTTGGACTCGTGCTTGCTGAGGCAATGGCTGCGGAGATGGCCGTCGTGACGAGCAACGAAAGCGCCTGTCCTGAAGTCGTGGGTGACGCCGGCATCACGATTCCGGCAAAAGACCCGCAAGCGCTCAAGGCCGCACTCGAATCATTGATGCGCAGCCCGAAACAAATCGAGGCGCTCGGCAACGCAGGAAGAAAGCGCGTGCTCGACCAGTTCACGTGGGAGCAATGCGCGAAGGAGTATGATAAGGTGTATCGTTCAGTTGCAAAGACTGGCTGAGAAGGTAGAGATATTTTATGAGATGCGTATGGCCGGGCCTGGTTTGTACGGAAGTGGCTCGCCGAACCTGTGCTCGCTACCATCAGACATGATGCTAGCAAACACGTGTGCGCTTAGCTTCCACGTTCCCGCCGTGAATAGTTCAAACGCATACCGTGACCTGCCGTAATACTCTCGTACATTTAACCGGCGTTCTGGATTCCCTGAGCGCAATTCTCTTGCAGTAATCAATGCGTCATCAATCGAGTTAAAAACTACAGGTTCATCTTTATCCTTCAGCAACAACGGCACCGTGTGGCGCTCTTGCTGGCGAACGGTACCTTCAACTTCGAGAACGTACTGCATATCCCCCATACGCATAGGGAACGTATTTCGATATAAAAATTTTCGCCTTCTCGCACCGTCTCAACAAACCGTTAATTGAAGCATCGAAAGAAAGTTATCCGCTCGTCGACGGAGTCGTATTCGCAACAGGTGCTTTTGTCACCGGCGCTTTTGTCGTCGTGACATTCGCCGGCATCGCCGCATTTCTCGGCAGATTGATGTAATTGAAGTTCAGCAGGCCGCCTGACAATTCATACGTTTTCGTCTGGACCGGCTGATTCGTGAGCTGCTCATTGAACTTGTTGATGTCGAAGGTGCCGCCTTTCTGGAGCAGGAAGTAGTACGGCGTGAATTGGTTGTTTTGCTGCACGAATCCTATCTGGCGGAGCTGGTAGTGCGTGCTGATGTAGTCCATCATGTCCTTGTTCTGGAACGTGTCGAACCGCCACTGGTAGATGAAGAGCCACGTGACGTTTGCGGCTTCGCCGGCCCGCAAATCGGCAGCCGTGCTCGGAAGCTTGTATCCCTTGCGGTCGGCGTGCCACAGGACGCCATAACTCTGCTGGCTGGAATGGAAGACGCGCTCCCACGGCTCGCTATTCTGCCGGATGAAGTCGCCCGCGACATCGAGCCCGATGAACTGCGTGTCGAACTGGCGGTTCAGTGCGGCGTGCGTTGCGGGCCAGAGCGCGAGCACGAGAAGCGTGATGACAACCCACTTGACGTGCGGCACTTTCACGAGTCCTGCTATCGTGGCGCCGATGACTACGAACGCGTACGCGATGAGAAATACGATCAAGGGCGCGTAGGGGTACTGGTGGTAGCTGTGCCCGCTGAGCTTGTAGGACAGGATGACGAAGAACGCGAGTCCGAATCCGGCGTAGAGCAGGAAGTACTTGCTTCCTTCACGATGCTTCTTCCACATCAGGGCGAGCAGCACGAGCCCGACGCCCGCGAACGCGATTCCCAGAAGCGTGAAGTTGTCCGCGATGAACGCCGTCATCGTGTGCCAGAAGTCTGCCGTGAATACGACGGTGAACTGGATGATTTCCGCGAACGAGATGACCGCTCCGCCGCCCGTGATGTGGTAGAGCGACTTGATGAGGTTCTTGTAATAGATTTCCATGTACCAAAGCCAGGTGAGGCTCAAAACGAAGAGCACCGCGCTCGCAATCGCAAACCGGAGATGGCTCTTGGTCCACCATTCTTTCGCAAACACGTTCTTCCAGGGGAAGAGCGCGAACCACGGCACGGCGAGGATGATGAACGTGTACTTCGTGATGATGCCGAGGAGCATGCAGAATACCGCAAGGACGCCTTCCCAGGCCCGGTCTTTCTCGAGCCAGTTGAGGTAGAACCACGTGCCGAGCAGGCACAAGAACAGCGCCGGGCTGTCGAGCTGGAAGTTGCGGCTGAAGAAAATCATCAAGGGGTTGAGCGCAGCAAGCGCAGCAGTTGTAAGAGCCAAATCCTCGCGCTTGAACAGCCGCTTGACAATGAGATACAGCAGGAGGATGCTGGCGACGTTGAGCAGGACACCGATGCTCCGCAAGGCAGCGAGATTATCGGGAAAGAGCTGATAGACAAACGCGCCGAGAATCGCGGTGGTCTGGAACGTGTCGGAGTGCGCGCCATCTGCCGGCTCATTGAGGAAGGGCAAGTCCCATTGCGAGACGAAAAACCCGTTCGCGAAAAAGCCGTTGCGCGCGTAGTTGCGCGCTTCAGACAGGTAGTGCTCTTCCTTCCAGTTGTGGTAGCCGACAACCGGATAGCCGAGATGGTAGGCGCGGAGCGTGAATCCGAGCACCAGGAAGATTGCCAGCAATATCCAGGGGAGATACTTTTTCACCTGCGGAGAATTCAGCGTAAAGTCCTCTTTCTTTTCGACTGGCGTTGGAACCTGCTCAACCCCTTCCATGTGCTGACGGCTCCCGGCGCTCTATATAAACATTGTCGTAATGAATCATTGATAGCGTGTTGAACGCTCCACAAGGTTTTTAAACGTTCCTCAGCAAGAAAGAGGTGATGGAAAAGGTCTTCATCGTCATTGCGGCGTACAACGAGGAGCACGCCATCGGGGGCGTCATCAAGCAGCTCCAGAAGGGCGGCTACAAGCACATCATCGTCGTTGATGACGGCAGCAAGGACAAGACTGCCTCGGTGGCGGAAGCACACAAGGCAACGGTGCTTCGTCATTTGGTCAACCGCGGGCAGGGCGCCGCGCTGAAGACGGCCATCGATTCTGCGCTCGAACAGGGCGCGGACATCATCATCACCTTCGACGCGGACGGCCAGCACCGCGTTGAGGACTTGCGCGCCATGATTCTTCCCGTGAGGAACGGCGAAGTCGATGTCACGCTCGGCTCGCGGTTCCTGCGCGCAGGGTCGAATGTTCCGTTCATCCGCAAGCTCTTCCTTCAGGGCGGGGCCTTGCTTTTCAAAATGCTGTATGGCGTCCGGCTCACGGACTCGCACAACGGCCTTCGCGCCCTTTCACGCAAGGCAGCCGAGGCAATCGAGATTACGTCCGACCGGATGGAGCACGCCAGCGAGATTGTCGACGAAATCGGGCTCCACCGGCTCCGGTACCGCGAAATTCCCGTCATCATCCGCTACACGCACTATTCGAAAGCGCACAGCAGCCAGGGCCGGCTCCCCGCGATACGCATCTTCCTGAAAACGCTCGCGCAGAAGTTCCTGAGGTAACATGATTCCCACTGCACTCCAGATTTCCGTGACGCTTTTCGCCCTATTTGCGTTGAGCCGGGCATTCCTGCGGATGAAAGGCCATCAGCTTACGATGAGCCAGACGCTCTTCTGGGTGACCATTTGGATGGGCGTCATCGTCGTGGTGTGGATTCCGTGGACCGCCTATGCCATCTCGAAAACACTCGGCATCGATGCCCGCCAACCCATCGACACGCTCATCTACATCACGATTGTCGCGCTGTTCTACCTCATTTACCGGATGCACGTGAAGCAGGAACAGGTTGAACAGGAACTCACAAAACTCGTCAGAAAAATCGCGATGAAGAAGTGACCGCATGCACCTTTTGCTCCTCACCGAGTACTTTCCGTCGGGAGCCATCAGCGGAGGCGTCGAGTCGCGCGCGTTTCACTTGCTCCGCGAGCTCGCGAAGAAGCACCGCATCACCGTTCTCTGTTCCTATCAGGGCAAGTCGCAGCATCGCCTGGAACACCACGCAGGCATCACCATTCTGCGCGTCGGATTCAAGAGCCCCTATTCGAGCACGGGAAACATTCTCACCCGATTGAGTTATGCAGGAGCCGCGCTCCTCACGGGATTGTTCATTCCCAAGGTGAACGTCGTGGAGGGTTTCAGCTACCTGACCTACCCGGTTGCTTCGCTCATCGCGTTGTTCCGTCACAAGCCCGCGGTTGCGACCTATCACGAGAGCTGGACGTTCCGCGAGTGGGTGAAGCTCAAGGGCTGGCTTACCGGCACGCTCGGGGCAATCTGGACAACGCTCGCCCTCTTGCTTCCGTTCAAGCGCTACATCGCCGTGAGCAACGTCACGAAACAACAGCTCGTGAAGCGCGGCATTCCCGCGCGGAAGATTGACGTGGTGTACAACGGGGTCGACCTCGCGCTGATGCGGAGCATTTCCGTGCGGCCGTACCGCGAGCCGAGCGTTTCAACCACCGTCCGGCTCATCAAGAGCAAACGCGTGGACACGCTCATCCGTGCCACCGCCGAGTTGCGCAAGAAACTGCCGAACGTCAAAGTGACCGTGCAGGGCGTGGGTGAGGAACAGGAGCGTCTCGAGAAGCTCGTGGCAAAGCTCAAGCTGAACAGGAACGTGGAGTTCCGCGGCAGGATGGGTAAGTTCGAGGACATGCTCAAGCTCCGCAAGCGCCATCGCGTGTTCTGCCTTCCGTCGGAAATAGAAGGGTTTGGCATGGTCGTCATTGAAGCGATGGCATTGGGCATTCCGGTCGTGTGCACTGACATTCCGGTGCTCCGTGAAGTGACGGGCAACGGCAAGGGCAGTCTCCTGTTTGCAAAACGCAGCCACAAGGATTTGGCGCACAAGCTTCACCAACTGCTGACGGACCAAGCGCTCTATGCGAAGAAGCAGAAGGAAGCCCTCGCGCACGCAAAGGCATTCGACTGGGTGAAACTTGCGAAACAGGCGGAACAGACCTATCGAAAGGTGCGCTGATGCAGCTCTCCGTCATTGTTCCGTCCTACAATGAGGCGAAGACACTCCAACGCACACTGCCGGAGCTCTATGCCTATCTGCGCACGCTGCCCTGGAGCTTCGAGATTATCGTCGGGAATGACGGCAGCACGGACAACACAGGTGAGGTCGTGCGCGTGTTCAGCAAGGGCAGGAAGAACATCCGGCTCGTCAGCTATGCGAAGAACCGCGGCAAGGGCGGCATCCTCACGGAATGTTTCAAGCGCGCCAAGGGCGACTGGCAGCTTTTCATTGACGCGGACTTGAGCATCGAGAAGCGCCTCATTCCCGCGCTCATCGCGGCGCTGCACCAGGGCGACATCGCGATTGCGAGCAAGCACGCTCCGGGAGCGCGCGTCGCCTATCCGCTCGTGAGAAAAATCACGAGCAACGGGTTCCAGGTGCTCACGCGATGGCTCTTTCACGTTCCTTTGCGCGACTTCCAATGCGGATTGAAAGGGTTCCGAAAGGACGTCATGCGCGACTTGCTTCCCTCCATCCACAACCAGCGTTTTTTGTGGGACACGGAACTTCTCATCAAGGCGTATCGGAAGCATTATAAAATCGTGGAAATCCCTGCAATCGTGCATCCCGCACAGCGGAGCAGCGTCCATATCGTCCGCGACACGTGGCGGATGTTCCGGGGATTGCTTGCGCTTGCACAGGAACTGAATGAAGGCCGTTGAATTTGTCAAGGAATACCGTTTCGAGCTAGCCGTTCTGGTCCTCTTTGTCCTTGCATGGTCGCTCCGTGCCAACGTTGATGGTTTGTTCCTTGACCATCCCGGCACCGTGAAGGCGGCCGACCCGTTCTACCACACGCTCGCTGCCCAGGTCATTGTTGACGAGGGCAAGTACGGCTACCTTCCCTATTATTTGGCGCAGGGCTGGAAGAACATGATCGACCCCAACCCGCCGTTGAACTATCTCGCGACCGCGGGCCTGACGAAAGTCAGCGCGCTGCCCGTATGGGATGTGATGTATCTGCTCGTCACGTTCTTCGAGGCGTTCGGCGTGATTTTTCTCTATCTGCTGTGCAGCAAGATGTTCAGTTCCAAGCCGATTGGCGTGCTTGCCGCGGCGTTGTACGTCATCCCGTTCGGCATCGAGCAATGGTGGTACGGGATGTACATCGGGCTGTGGAACAACGTGGGCGGGTTTTTCTTTTTCTACGCGAGCTTGTGGCTTGCGTATGAGTACTGGCAGAAGCCGTCGCGCGGGGCTGCGTTCGCGCTGAGTCTCACGGTCGCAGGCACCTGGCTCGTCCACATCGCGGAACTGTTCATCACCGCATTTGCCATCGGCATCATTGGTCTCAAGCTCCTGTTCCTGGTGAAGCCGTTCAAGGAGAAGGTCATGCACGCGATTGCGCTGGGAACCGTGCCCCTCATTTCCGTGATGTTGTTCTATCCGCGCTACCACGAGTTGAGCGGGTTCCTGACGGCAGGCAGCGGCGGTTCCGGCTCGTTCTTCGGCTGGTATGCCCCTCAACTTGCGGGACTGCCTTTCTACACGTCGCTGACGACCTTTCCGTGGTGGCTCCTCGTCATCGCGGCCATCGGATTGTTCCAAATCCTGCTCAACTGGCGGAAATACACGCCGCTGCTCGTCGGGAACGCGTATCTGTTCGCGCACCTGTTCATCTTTCCCTGGTTCCTCAGCGCATACTACTTTTTCATCCGTCAAAGAATGGCGTTGCCGTTCATCATCACGCCCCTGGTGGCGTACGCGCTCTACCATTTCGGCGTCCGGTTTGCGTCCAAGCTCACGAAAGTCCATGAGGAAATCTACGCGCTCATCGTCATCGTGCTCGTCATCGGTGTTGCGGCATTGCAGTACCCTGCCCTTGCGCCGATGAAGAACAGCCAGCATCTTACGCAGCAGAAGTACGACGCGCTCGTCTGGCTGCAACAAAACACGCCTCCGGATTCCGAGGTATTCTTCCTCGACGGCTATTATCAGATGTCGGACTCGTACGCGAAGCGGGTGGCATTCGACCTGGATTTCCCGGACTTCATTCCTGTGCTCCAGGGGTTTATCGCGAGCAACGGGACGATGCTGCCCACGGAATTCAGCCGCACCGGCTCCGCGGGCTTCACGGAGATGGTGAACAGCGCGATTGACAACGGGACGTTCTTCAGGTACGGATATACGAAGCCGCGCTCGCTCGTGCAGAACATCACGAACTTTGATTACGTCGTCATGGCTGACTTCCAGGTGGGCGACCAGCCCTTCGTGCAGGCGTACAACGCGCGGATGATTCAGCATTTGGTGAACGACTACGGTTGGCGCCTCGCGTTTGACCAGAATGGAATCCACATTGTCCAGCGGGGTGGCAAGCGTGCGTGAAGGCCTCGGCATCCTCGCGGTCGGAGCAGTCGTGAGCTTCATTCCCGCGCTCCTGCTCGGAGACCCGCTCGCGGCAGTGCAGTTCGCATGCGCGTTCACGCTCCTGTTCGTGTTTCCGCTGACGCCGTGGGTGCTGCTGCTCGAGCGTCCCTGGTTCGAACGCTTCGTGCTCGCCACCGTACTCGGCGTTGCGGGACTGCCCATCACGTTCTTCATCATCGGCGTGCTCAAGGGGCCGTTGACGCTGCTGGTGTTTCTCGCAGTGCCGTTCGTGGTCTTTTCCGTCGGAGCCGTCCTGTTGAGACGGAAGATGAAGCGTGTGACAAAGAGCGAACACGCGCATCCCGCGTCGGCATCAGCTCCCCCTGCCCAGCCGCCTGCGCCGTAATGCATCACGTTGAGCTCCTTGCTCCTCTTCCCCGGTAGTTTTGTCGTTTCGTTTCTAACGACTAAGTAAACGACGACTCAAATCTGCCTGGGAACGGAACTCACCAGCACTCAAGACGTGAACTCAACCGAACGCCAGCCTGAGACTCGTCCAAAAGAATTCAATAATGTCTTTCATCCGCATCTTGCTCTTGCCCTGGCGACGCTCGGTGAAGGTCACCGGAATCTCCTGTATTCTCGCGCCTTGCTTGCGCGCCGCATGCAAAATGCTCAGCTGAAATGCATAGCCGGACACGCCGAGCTTATCCCAATCGATTTTCTCAAGAACGCTCGCTCGCCACGCGCGAAATCCCGCGGTGCAGTCCTTGACCGGCAAGCCCGCGAGCACGCGCGAGACAAAATTGCCGCCCGCGCTCACGCTCTGTCGCCATCCGTTCCACCCGA
The DNA here is from genome assembly GCA_035476335.1 of Binatia bacterium. GTDB lineage: Archaea > Nanobdellota > Nanobdellia > Woesearchaeales > ARS49 > DSQK01. Next base: position 8,988 of record DATILO010000087.1, read on the forward strand.
CAATCTTTCCGCCATGAATATACCTGCTTCCAATCGCGACATCGGCGCCTTGCGTTATCGCAGCAAACAGCCGGGGAAGGTCTCCGGGGTCATGTGAGAAATCGGCATCCATCTCGAACAGCACGTCAGGTTGCAGCGTTGCCAGCGCGTGCCTGAATCCCGCAATGTAGGCCGCACCAAGCCCCTGTTTCTTGCCCCGCTGCAGGAGATGAAGACGCGGGAAGGTGCGCTGCAGGAGCTTTACCTCCGCTGCAGTACCGTCCGGGCTCGAGTCGTCAACGACGAGCACGTGGAGCCGTGCCGGCACGCCCGCCCGAAACAACGCAGGAATGAGCTGGTGCACGTTCTCGCGCTCGTTGTACGTCGGAAGGACAATGCAGGCATCCATATCCTCTTCTGCGGTGCAGAAGCTTTAAAAGCATTATCGAAGTCAAGCCCATCTATGCACGTGTTGATGGTTTCCGAGTATTTTCCCCCGCACGCAAAAGGGGGAGGGGAGTTGAGCGCGCTCGCGTTGGCGCAGGCCCTGGTGCGGCAGAAGGTCAAGGTCAGTGTCCTGACGTCGCAGTTCTCGGGAGACAAGGAACAGGAAACATTGCAAGGCGTCACCGTCTACCGCCGGCTGAGCACCGGCATGAATCCGGACTCGCTTTCCACGAACTTCAAGCGATTGTTTATCACGAGCTCCATCAAGTCTCAGCTGCCGCAGCTCATCGATACGCTCAAACCCGATGTGCTCCACGCACTGAGCATCACGAGCATGCCGGGTGTCGCGGCCGTGGCGCGGAAAAAGCGCGTTCCCGCGATTGCGCACGTAAACTCTCCGCTGGCATTCGACCCGAAGGGCACCTTGCTCGACAACGGAAAGGAACGCACCGAACCCTACACGTTTGGCGCGTACGTGGCCTCGTTCATGCATTCGGACAGTCTCGGCAGGATGGGCAACGCCTGGTACCTGCGCTACAATCCGGTGTTCTGGACGGTCCAATACCGACGCTGGGCAGCCATCCGGAACAGCTTTTCCTCATTCCAGCACTTCTTCCCCATCTCGACGGCAATGCAGCACTGGCTCCACAAATACGGCGTTCCTCAACTGAAGACGACCGTGCTGCCGAACATCGTTCCCGTTCCTGCGTTGAAGACGCCGAAGAACCGCGTTCCCGTGCTGCTCTACCTCGGAGGGTACGTGCGCGTGAAGGGACTCCAGGTCGTGCTTGACGCGCTCAAGAACGTGAAAGAATCCTACAAGCTCGAATGCGTGGGCAATGGCAACGAGAAAGCGCTGCTCGCGATGCAGGCAAAACAGAATGGTGTGAGCGCGCACTTCCACGACTTTCGCTCGCAGGAGGATGAAATTCTCCGACTGCAGGTCTCGGACGTGTTGCTCTTCCCCTCGCTCATTCCTGAAGGGCTCGGTCGCGTCGCCCTCATCGCGATGGCGGCAGGCAAGCCCGTGATTGCGTCGCGCATCGGCGGCATCACGGACAGCGTGGTCGACGGAAAAACCGGCTATTTGATTGAGCCGGGCAACGTTGCCGCGTGGAAATCAGCCATCCGGGACTTGCTTACCGACAAGAAAAAACGAGAATCATTCGGTAAGGCGGGCAGGGAGCGGTTTGTGAAGGAGTTCAGCGAGGCGAGCATTGTGAAGAAGGCGCTCGAGGCGTATCACGAGGTAACGGCGTGAAGAAAGGCAAGAAATTGCATGTGCGACGCACGAAGAAGCACGCAAAGAAAGTTACTCATCACGAAAAACGGAAAGCACAGAAGTTCATGCCGAAACAGGTCAACCCTCCCAAAGTAAAGCCCACCACGCGCTTGAAAGTCCTGATGCTCGGCGTGTACGACGTCAACACCTATGCGCGCGGCAGAATCCTCTGGAAGGGATTGCGTGCGAACAAGACTGAAGTCGACCTCGTGCTCCCGCAGGGTTGGTTCAAGTATGCCTCGCTCGCAAAACGCATCCTCACGCGGGATTACGACGCGATTCTCGCGACAGGAAAGCTCGTGCTCCTCACCGCGTGGCTGCTCAAAGGGTGGCACCGCAAGCCCATCGTCTTCGACACGTTCATTTCCGATTATGACACGCTCGTGGTGGACCGCAAGCTCGTGCCCGAGCACTCCTTCAAAGCGCGATTGCTGTGGTGGCTCGACCGGCTCGCACCCAAGCTCGCCACGAGAAGCTTCCTCGACACGAACGCGCAGCGCGAGTACTTCACGCGCCTGTTCAAGCTCGACAAGAACACGTTTGACGTCATCTACGTGGGGTCGGACAACGAGCTCTTCACGTGCACCAATCCTCCGGCAGGCAAGAACGTGAACGTGTGCTTCTATGGCACGTTCATCCCGCTCCAGGGCGTCGAGACCATCGTCCGCGCGGCACGGATGCTCGAGCGGGAATCGCACCTCACGTTCACGCTCATCGGCAAGGGACAGACGTATGATGAGTGCAGGAAGCTCGCGGAC
>DATILO010000088.1:0-3301 GCA_035476335.1 Binatia bacterium
ACCGAACGTTTCCTACGTGCAAGTGTTCAAGAATTCCGGCCCGGATGCGGGCACGAGCATCGTGCACTCGCACAGCCAGGTGATGGCGTCCTCGATTCCGAACCAAGAGATTCTCGCGGAAGTGGCTGCTCGTCGGAAATACGTGAATTGCCCGTACTGCGACATCGTTACCTCGGAGAAGAGTTCGGAACGACGCTGTTTTGAGAACAACGACTGGGTTGCGTTCGCGCCGTATGCCTCGCGATTCAACTACGAATGCTGGATTTTCCCGAAAGCGCACCTGACGACGATGGAAAACCTCACGACGCTTGCGAGCATCCTGAAGCAAGCGCTTGCAAAAATTCACGCCCTGCAATGCTCGTACAACCTCGTCGTGCATTATTCGCCCGTTGGTGAGGACTTGCATTTCCACATCGAACTGTTGCCGCGCATCAGCACGTGGGGCGGGTTTGAGCTCGGCACGAACGTCATCATCAACACCGTGGCTCCCGAGGACGCGGCGAAGTATTACCGAGGCGAGCAATGAAAATCGAATACTTCGCCGGCGGAAAGCGAACCGTTGAAGCAGAGGACGTTGCCGTCTTGCAGACGAACACGATTGGCGGCTTCACCATTTTCTCGCAGAAGCCGAAAAGCCGGTATGAAGGCGTGTTCTTCGAAAACTACGTCAACAACCAACATACCGTGTTCAAAACCATCGAACAGCTCGCGCTTCCCGGAAACGTAACGAAAATCACTCACACACCTGCCCAGACGACGCGCGAATACGATAACGGCTTGATGGAAACCATCGCAATGCCGGACCGGTATCCTGCACTGATTTACAAGCTGAACAAGCAAGTTGAAGTCGGACTGGTGCTCGACTGCCGCGAGATTTTCGACAACAAGCAATGGGGACGCACGTATGCATTGAGCGTCGACCACAAATGCCTGGTGATAACGTTCACGAAGAAGAACGACTCCCGCGAGCCGAACGGCAAGGAGTATCAAGTATTTGTCGCAGTCTTTGGCGAAGGCATGCAATACCTTCCTGTGCAGCAATGGGTTGAACATTCGTATGCGCTCGACCAGGAGCGCAACTCGTGGCCGTTCTCGCGCTGGGTGTTCGACGCCGCAAAGATGCGCATCAAGGAAGCCGTGATTGCCTTCTCCACGTCACGAAGCCACGCAATTGAGACCGCGATTAACGTGTACGCGCAGCGCGATGCGCTCATCGCCGCGAAAGAGAAGCGCATTGCTGCCCTGACGACGCACAAGCTGCGCAATCCTGATTTGAACGTGAGCTACACGCTCGCGGTTGCTGCTCTTGATGCGCTTCGTTTCGGCCACGGTAGCCATTACGCAGGACTGCCCTGGTTCGTGCAGCCGTGGACGCGCGACGAATTGATTGCAACCGGAGCCGACATCATCACCGGCAATTTCCCTGTCGTCAAGAACATCATCGGCACGTTGCTCACGGACGTCAAAGGCGCGACGTTGACGCGCTTCCCCGGAGTTGCCAAGGAATTGCCCGCTGCCGACGGCATGGGCTGGCTCTTCTTCCGGCTCGAACAGTTCATTGCCGCGCTGGAGAAGGAACGAAAACTGAAAACCTTCCTGAGCAGCAGCGAGATGGACGTCGCGGAAGACAAGCTCGACACGGCACTCAACGCGCTGTTCAAGGACCACGTCACTGACGGCCTGATTGTAAACGGTCCTGAAGAGACGTGGATGGACACATCCTTTGGCGGCGATAAAAGAGACGGCGCGCGCATCGAGATTCAGGCGCTCACGCTCGCGATGCTCCGCTTCCACCACACGCTCGGAAGCGAAGACCCGCGCGAAGCGACGCTCAGAACGAACGTGCGCAAGCACTTTTTCACCGGAAAAACGCTCAAAGACGGCAAGGAAGACCCCAACATACGCCCCAATTGCTTCCTTGCCTCTTTTCTTTATCCTCAACTGTTATCCAAGAAAGAATGGGAAGCGTGCTTCGATACCGCGCTCAAGAAGCTCTGGCTGGACTGGGGCGGGTTGTCCACGATTGCAAAAGACCACCCGCTCTACTGCAACGACCACACCGGCGAAAACCCGAAGAGCTACCATCGCGGAGACAGCTGGTTCTGGGTGAACAACCTCGCGGCGATTGCGATGCATCGCGTCAACGCAAAGAAGTACAGTCCGTACATCAACAAGATTCTCAAAGCGAGCATGCACGAACAGCAAGCAATGGGCATTGCCGGAGCGTGCGGCGAACTGAGCAGCGCGTCACGGCTGCGCAGTCAAGGATGTTGGAGTCAACTGTGGAGTAATGCGACGTTGGTGGAGTTGTTGAGGGAGATTTCGTAAGCTTCAAGAGCAATATCTCTTTTGCAGGCAACGCCCTCACCATTTCCAAACTCTTTTAAAGCAAAAAGCCCTTTCCTCTGGTATGGAAGAAAAGATTGTTCTCGACCGCGAGTCGTTCAAGGCGCTCGCGGCGGACACGCGCGTCAAGATACTGAAGCTGCTGCACAAGCGCAGGCACATGCAGGCAGAGATTGCCGCTGAGCTCGGGCTCGCGATTCCTTCAGTCAAAGAACATCTCGATGCGCTCGCGAAAGCAGGGCTTGTTGAACGCAAGGATGACGGGCACAAGTGGAAGTATTACGAGCTCACGAAGAAAGGCAAGGCCGTGCTTGATCCGGAACAGAAGCGCATCTGGATTGTGCTCTCGCTGTTCATCCTCAGCGTTGCTGGTGGACTGGCCGCGTGGGGACGCACCCTGCTGGCGCCGTTCTATAACCCGCAAGCCACGATGATGGCGAAAAGCGCAGCGCCCGAAGCAGCTTCGTTGGCGATGGATGCAACGACTGCTCAGGTTGCACACCCGTTCCCCTGGACGCTTGTCATCTACGGCGCTTGGCTCGCACTCCTGCTCCTCGTGCTCGTCTATTCCCTTGTGCAGCGCAGGAAGTACTTAGGCGAATCCCTCACCAAATCCCAGTCTATTAATAAATAAGCATCTTACCAAAACGCAGGTGATACTATGACAACCAACAACACATTGCCGTGGATTGTCGCGATTGCAGCGCTGCTCGTCGTGGCATTCCTCGTCTATCAAGGAGGCCATCCGGGAGACTCCGGCACGACGCTCCGCGACACCATCACGGTCTCCGGAACGGCCGAGCTCAAGGTCGACCCGGACAAGGCAGACCTGTGGATGACCGTTGAATCGACGGGCACCGACGCCGCAGCCGCGCAATCCGCGCTGCAGCTCAAGTCCAACAAGGTCATCGATGCCTTGAAGGCAGAAGGCGTTGCCGAGAAGGACATGGAAACG
>DATILO010000089.1:0-3078 GCA_035476335.1 Binatia bacterium
TCTTCGCGAACTCCTCCGAGCCCTTGCCTCCGATAACGACGCTGCCCATCTTTTTTCTTGGAACGAGTGGACAAACGTTTTTAAATGCATCGTTGTATCAAGCCAGGAGAACGCCGCCTTGGCCAGCGAGCTGAAGGCCGGGCGAAAGCTCAAGCATTGGTCGACGCATACGAACGACAAAACTGCCGGGGAACGGCAGCGACGCGGTGCGGCGACAGCGAGCGGGGCGTTCTCCTGGAAAAAGAGCGTATGAGAATCAGAAACTTCAAGCAACTCGCGACGTCTCCCGCGAGCAGGGCTGCGCTGCGCATCCTCGAAGCCGGGCTTGACGCGATTAACCCGGAGAAGGCGTTGCGCGCGCTCGTCAAGGTGCACGGCAACACGCTCATCGTTGGCGGCAAGCGATTCCCGCTGAAAGGAAAGCTGTACGTCGTGGGCGCGGGAAAAGCTTCGGGAGTGATGGCGTCCGTTTTGGAAAAGATTCTCGGCAACCGCATTGCCCAAGGACTGGTCATCGACGTGACTGCCCGCACGCTGAAACGGATTACGGTCGTGAAGGGCGACCATCCCGTGCTTTCCGAGAGGAATGTGCGCACCACGCTCAACATCAAGCGTCTCGCGGACGAGGCAGGCATCGACGACATCGTCCTCTGCCTCATCTCCGGCGGCGGTTCCGCGCTCCTCGCAGACCCCTGGGTGTCGCTCAAAGACTACCAGAACCTCATGCACAAGCTCTTGCGCTCAGGAGCAGACATTCACGAACTGAATACCGTGCGCAAGCACATCGACAGCATCAAGGGAGGCCGGCTTGCAATGCACTGCTTCCCCGCAACCGTCATTTCACTGCTCGTTTCCGACGTTCCAGGCAACGACCCGGCATTCATCGCGTCAGGGCCGACGGTGCGTGATACGACAACGAACCGCGACGCCATCCGCATTCTCAAGAAATACCGCATCAAGGACGGCGCCGCAGCCGAGACGCCGAAAGACGCAAGATTCTTCCGGAACGTGCACAACGTCATGGCGTTGGACAACACCAAGGCGGTGAACGCCATGGCTGCCGAGGCGCGGAACATGGGACTGAGGCCGCGCATTGTCTCCACGAAGATTGCCGGCGAGGCGCGCGAGACCGGCGTGAAATTGTTGAACAAGCTGACGGGAAAGAAAAGCGTCGTGATTGCCGCCGGCGAGACGACCGTCACGGTGACGGGGCACGGCAAGGGCGGCAGGAATCAGGAAGTCGTTCTTGGAGCACTGCACTTGCTGTCGCGAATGCCGGGCTGTGCGCTGGCGTCGATGGGCACGGATGGCATTGATAATACTCCTGCCGCGGGCGCAATCGCTGACGACAAAACGCTCGCGCTCGAACGCAAGAAAGGACTGCGCTGCACGCGAGCATTAGAGAACAACGATTCCTATCCCTTCTTCAAGAAATTAGGTAAATTAATCATCACAGGACCGACCGGGACGAACGTGTCGGATGTGATGGTTGCAGTACGTTTCTAGTGCAATAATGCTTTTATATTGTGACGTCTTTCATCACCGTATGGACCAGCGTCCAATGAGTGAAGAGTTCTATCGCCTGCTTGGCACGTACAAGAATCTGCAACGCAAGATACAAGAAACAACCTCGCAACATGCGTACGCGGCAGAGCTTGCAAACGAATATCACCGAAGGCAAGAATATGAGGCCCGAGCGACGAGATTTGAGCATGCATACATTGAGCTTGGAAGAAAAGTCCAGGAAACGTTCAAAGATGAAACCCGCTCTACGCTCGAGACCATCCTGCGCGAGAAGAACGGCGGCATCCCTCTTGGCAACTGGCGCGAACATGATGGTAGTTATCTCGTCAATCCAAGCGTTACTCTTTGCATCAATCCTAAAACGAACACCCTTGCATTCATGCGGCTCGTCGAGCACGAGCATGAAGACGACGTAACCTATCACGACAAGGAAGGGTTTCTCAAACTTGTCGGAAGGAAATATGTCAAAAGCACAGATTTTCCTTATCCTAATGAACAGCGTGAAAAGCCGCTTATTGATGCAGAAACGTACGAACAAAACATTGTAGACTTCTTAAAAAAAGCCGTGCAACGAGCATCGCAACAAACGAGTGTAGGATAATACCAGTACAGTCGCACAATTCTTTTAAACCGGATTCAGTACGCGTTCGACATGCCGTTGAACATCCAGGAAGATGTCGAAAAGTGGTTCAAGACAAACAAATTCTCGTACTGGACGCCCGACCAGATTCTCACGAAGCTCGACGAGGAATCCGGCGAGCTTTCCTCGGAGCTCAACTCGCGTTTCGGCCCGAACAAGAAGAAACCCGCGGATGAAACCCGGGAAATCGGGCACGAACTCTCTGACGTCCTTTTTGCGCTCACTTGTTTCGCAAATTCGCACAAGATAGACCTGACCACGGCATTCCTCACCGTCAGGCCGCATTACACGAACGGCAACGGCGTGGGCACGATTGAGACGCTGAAGGATCTCCAGCGGCAGATGGGCTCGTTGCGCATTGCATACCACGACCCCTTGAAAATGAATCGGGAAATCATCATCATGAAAGGCAGGTTTGCGGAAGTGCTCAAGAACAAGGAACAGTATCAGACAGGAAACGTCACGGAACGCGTGGGCGACCTGCTCGTCTCGACCGTGGCGCTCGCGCACGTGCAGAACATCGACCTGAGCAAGGCGTGGGACGAAAAAATGAGCATCCGGTACGGCCGGGACAAAGGCAGATTCGAGCAGAAACTCTAGGCCTTGCTCAACCAGCACTTCTTGTCGCAGAACTTGATGTCTTCCATCTTTTCCTCGATGCGAAGCAGCTGGTTGTACTTGCTCGTGCGCTCTCCTCGCGCGGGAGCGCCGGCCTTCAACTGCTGGTGTCCCAGGCCGACGGCCAAATCAGAAATGAAGTGTTCCTCGGTTTCACCCGAGCGGTGCGAGACCATGACGTTCCAGCCCGCCTTTTCTGCCAAATGTGCCGCATCGATGGCTTCCGTGAGCGTGCCGACCTGGTTGATTTTCAGCAGAAGACAGTTTGCCGCTCGGGCCTTGATGGCTTTCTTGAT
>DATILO010000090.1:0-4422 GCA_035476335.1 Binatia bacterium
CCCGACGGGCCGAGGAAAATCGCTGCCTATTTGGCGCACTTCATCAAGCCGCGGCTTGCGGAAGAACTTCTGAAATTCCACGACATTGCCGAAATCAAGCGCCGCGTGAACAAGACGCAGGAGCAGCTCGTGCAGAACAACGTCTTCGACCCGTTCAAGGTGCTTTCGATTGACACCGTGCTCATCGCTCCTCGTCACTTGTACCGCATGCCGTACTCGTTGAACGAAAAGTCAGGCCTCGTGAGCGTCCCGATTCATCCCGACCGGATTCTCGCATTCGACAAGGCAAGCGCAAAGCCCGAACTCGTCACACCCAACGAAACCTACATCCGTCGGGAACAGGCCGTGAAGAACGAGGCGTCCAAGCTCTTCATCAAGGCGTTCGATTTTGTCGCGAAATCATCGATGCAGAAAGCCGAGCGTGATGAGTACCAGCCGAGAAAGGAATTCGATGTGCCGACGCAAGCCCTTTCGGAAAACCTTTTCCCGCCGTGCATCAAGCTCGCAAGCCAGGGCATGAAAGACGGCAAGAAGCGCGCGCTCTTCGCCATCGTGAACTTTCTCACGAGCGTGGGCTGGGATTACGACAAGATTTCAGAGTGGCTGAAGGAGTGGAACAAGCGCAACCCCGAACCCTTGTCCGACACCATCATCGAAGGCCATGTGCGGTACCACAAGCAAGCCAAGAAAAAGATGCTGCCGCCCAACTGCCGCCAGTTCTGGGAGGAATTGGGCATCTGCAAACCGGATGGTCTGTGCAACCGCATCAAGAACCCGGTGAGTTACGCCACGCGCAAGGCCTGGATGCTCAACCGGCAGACCGAAGAGAAGAAGGCTGCCACGGGCAAATGGACTGAAGAGGACTTCGAAGTTAAATAGATTAACAGTTCTGCAGCGCTTTTCGTTCGTTGAATCGTTAAACTACTTAACAAATAACCTTAAATACAACAAGAAAGAAAGTCAAATAACGGAAAAATAAAATAATAGAATGAATGTTAAATAGACTAAACAACATTTCCCGACGAAACCTCAATAGCAACATTTATAAGCAACCCCCAGCGACCGTCGTATTGCGCGTGTTTACCGTCGTAAACACCGGACGAGCCTGAAAAGACCGCTTTTCAGTACAGTCGGGGTAATTCACGTTTACCTGACTTCTGGGATTCGAGGCTCGTTTTCAAGAGGCACCTTATGCCACGCACACGAAACCCTCGCCGAGGAAGCATGCAGTTCTGGCCGCGCAAGCGAGCCACGCGACCTACGGCGCGCGTCCGCACCTGGGCCGTTGCAAAGGAAGCAAAATCATTGGGCTTTGCCGGATACAAGGCAGGCATGACGCACGTCGTCATCGCCGACAGCCGGCCGAACTCGATGACCAAGGGCGAGGAAATTCCGTTTCCCGTGACGGTCATTGAGTGTCCGCCGCTCAAGGTTGCCGCGATTCATTGTTATGCCGCGGCATACGGCGGCACCCAGCTGTCCAACGTCATCCTCGCTCCTTCTCTCGACAAAAACGTTCACCGGTTGTTCCCGATTCCCAAGAAATACGACAAGACTCCTGACAGCATCAAAGCCGAGCATCTTGCCGACATCCGTCTCCTCGCGGTCACGCAACCGCATCTGATTGGCTTGAAGAAAACGCCGGAAGCCATCGAGCTCGCCATCGGCGGCAGCAAAATCGAGGACAAGCTCACCTACGCCAAGAACATGCTCGGCAAGGAACTCAACGTCAATGATGTGTTTGCAGAAGGCAACCAGCTCGACCTGCACGCCGTCACCACCGGCCGCGGCACCGTCGGACCGGTTGCGCGATTCGGCATCGACATCCGAAGCCACAAGTCGCAAAAGACGATTCGTGGCCCGGGAAGCGTGGGCCCCTGGCGCGGCAACCGTTCCTGGCTGGTCTCCCACGCAGGACAGCACGGCTACCATCTCCGCACCGAAATCAACAAGTGGCTGCTCAAGATTGGCACGAACCCCGCCGACATGGTCATGAAGGGCGGCTTCAAGCACTACGGCATTCTCAAGAGCAATTACATCCTCGTCAAGGGCAGCGTTGCCGGTCCGGTCAAGCGACTCATCACGCTCACGCAGCCGGTGCGACCGAACCACCGCATTCCGAAGAACGCTCCGATCATCACCTACACCAGTCTCACGAGCAAGCAATGACCATGGAACTCACCATCCTCAACGCAAACAATGAAGCCGTCGGCAAGAAGAAGCTCCCGGCAATGTTCCAGGAACCGGTGCGCAAGGACATCATCCAGCGCGCCGTGGAAGTCGTGCAGGCAAACGCTCGACAACCGTATGGTTCCGACCCGCGGGCGGGCAAGAAGGCATCGGCCAAGCTGTCCCGCCGTCGCCGAGAGTACAAGGGCTCGTATGGGCACGGCATCTCTCGCGTTCCGAGAAAAACGCTCAGCAGAAACGGCACGCGCATGATGTGGGTCGGCGCATTTGCTCCCGGCACCGTCGGCGGTCGAAGAGCCTTCCCTCCCGGAGCGGAAAAGGACTGGACCAAGCACATCAATGCGAAGGAGCGCAGGAAAGCAATCCGCAGCGCGCTCGCGGCAACCGTGGACAAGCGCCTGGTGCAGCTCCACGGCCACAAGCTTCCCACCACCTACCCGTTCATCCTCGACGCGAGCTTTGAAGCGCTCGAGAACACCAAGCGCATCCAGGAAGCGTTCGAAAAACTCAACCTGACGGATGAGCTCGTACGCGCACGCCAGAAATCCGTGCGCGCGGGCATCGGCAAGATGCGCGGTCGCCGCTACCAGAAGAAAGTCGGCCCGCTCGTCGTGGTTTCCGGCCCGTGCAAGCTCGCGCTGGGCGCGCGCAACCTCGGCGGCGTGGACGTTGTCGCGGTCAACAAGCTCAATGCCGAACTCCTCGCGCCCGGAGCGGTTCCGGGACGGCTCACGCTCTTCACCAGCACGGCGCTCGACAAGATGGAGAAGTTGTTCGCATGACGATTCAACACCCGCTCGCGACGGAAAAGAGCATCCGGCTCATGGAGAGCGCGAACACGCTCGTGTTCGTCGTCGACAAGGACGCGACCAAGGTCGACATCAAGGAAGCCATCGAGAAGATGTTCACCGCAAAAGTCATGCGCGTCCGCACCGCAATCGACCGCTTCGGCAAGAAGCGCGCGTATGTCAAGTTCGCACAAGAATCACCCGCGATCGATATCGCGACCAACCTGGGACTGATGTAAATGGGTAAGAACCTCATCCAGCAAGCACGGGGAAAGGGCGGTCCGAACTATCGTTCCAAGAGCTTCGCCTTCGTCGGCGAGGCCCGCCATCCGCTGCGCACGGATAGTGTCCAGACCGGCATCATCAAGGATTTCGTCAAGTGCCCCGGTCACCTCGCGCCGCTGGCCAAGGTCGACTTCAACGGCAACGAAGTCCTCGTGCAGGCCGCCGAGGGCTTGAGCGTCGGACAAACCGTGTACGCAGGCCCGGGAGCAGAAGTCAAGGAAGGAAACACGCTTGCGCTCAAGGACATCCCGGAAGGTACCGCGATTTTCAACGTCGAGAGCAACCCCGGAGACGGCGGAAAGTTCTGCCGAACATCCGGAACGCTCGCCCGCATTATCACCAAGGCAGACAAGACGGTCGTCGTGCAGTTGCCGAGCAAGAAGCAGCGCGTGTTCAATGCAGAGTGCAGGGCGCTCATCGGCGTCGTCGCCGGCTCGGGCAGAACGGAAAAGCCGTTCCTCAAGGCCGGCAAGATGCACCATCACAAACGCAACCGCAACAAGCGCTGGCCCAACCCGTCGGCAGCCGCGCAGAACGCAGTCGACCACCCCTTCGGCAACAAGCGTACCTCGAGAAAGGGCAAGAACAAGGTCCAGTCTCCGCACGCGCCGCCGGGTAGAAAAGTCGGCAAAGTGGGTGCACGCCGCACCGGACGCAGGTACTGATCGTGGCCAAAGAATTCACGTTTTACGGAAAATCCTGGGATGATGTCCAGAAGTTGAACCTCGAGGACTTCGCCAAGCTCCTGCCGAGCCGGCAGCGCAGAAAAATCACGCGCGGCTTCACCGAGGCCGAGAAGAAGTTCCTCAAGAACCTCGCCAAGGGACAGGCCAACCTCGAAACGCACTGCCGCGACCTCGTCATTTTGCCCGCAATGGTCGGCAAAATCATCAAGGTCCACAACGGCAAGGATTTCATGCCGCTCACGATTGAGAAAGACATGCTCGGCCACCGGCTGGGCGAGTTCAGCATCAGCACCAAGAAAGTCCAGCACTCCGCGCCCGGTATCGGTGCAACGCGGTCAAGCTCGGCATTGAGCGTGAGATGACCATGGTCGGCTATAGCTACTCCACCAAGATTGAAGCCAATATGGCCAAGGCAGTCAGCCATAGCTTGCCGATTTCGACCAAAATCAGCACGCAGGTGTGCAGGTTCATCA
>DATILO010000091.1:0-7162 GCA_035476335.1 Binatia bacterium
CTTCACTGCAGCAACACAATCTTTGAGATTCTCGGGCAAAACGGGATTGGGAGTATGGTGAGGAAAGCGTCCGTCGAGCGTGAAGTCAAGCAGATGCGCCTGCAGCGGAAGTTTCTCCAGCAGTTTCGGTATCGTGACGCACGCCATGCCGTTGCCCGCGTCGATGACGACGTTTTGCTTCGTGATGTACTTGACAAAGTTGAGCACGTGCGCCACGTACGACTTCAGAATCGATTTGCGCACGAGCTTCCCTCGTTTTGCGTCAGGAAACGTGTTCTTGAGAACGAGTCTTTCAATCTGCTGCAACTGCTTGTCGCCCGCGAGCTTGACGCCCTTGCGCGCGACCTTGATGCCGTTATATTCGCGAGGGTTGTGCGACGCCGTCACCATCAGCGCATCGCCTTTCTTCGACGCCAAGTACAGCATCGGCGTGCTCGTGAGCCCCAAATCGATGACGGTCGCGCCCTGGTCGCGGATGCCGTTCATCAACGCCAGCGTGAGTTTCGGAGAAGAGACGCGCATGTCCCTGCCGACGTAGACGGCTTTCGTCTTCGCCCAAACGACGAATGCCCGCCCGATGCGGTACGCAATCGCCTCGTTGAACTCCTCGGGAACGCGGCCGCGGATGTCATAGGCCTTGAAGCAGGTCAGCACCTCTTTTTGCATGGACGCATTGAAGAACGGATGCTATTTAAGCGTTGTGCGCGAGTTCAAGCAGCTGACCCAGGAAGAGCGCCGCGCGCATGCCAACGCGCTTGAAATAGAATTCCTTGGCAGGATGCTTTCGGCTGGCTTGCTCATACGCCTCTTCGAGCGTGTCACCGAGCGCATAGTCGCCGCTGTCGAGTTCAATGGCGATGAACTTGCCGTACATTCCCTTGAGCTGCGGGGAAATGTGCGCGTAGAGTTCCTCTGCCCTCTTTTCCGCCTCGTCCGTGTTGGCGTTCATGCCCTGAATGAGCCATCGATTCTTTAAATGTCTTGTGGAAGAAAATCCGGAAGATTTCCGCTACAGAAACGTTCCGCAAAGCGCAAGATCAATTTGCGGCGGCATGGCAAGCATGTGCGCGTAGACGTCAATCTCGTCCCGTGTTGCACGGATAGCATCGAGGGGCTCGCCCTTGCAGTCCTTGACCGGCCAGTGCGCGAAGGGCTTCTGGTGCGCCCATTCCCAGCGTTCGCGTTCGGTCTTGGTTTTGAGCTCCTTCTCAGAGGCGAGCGAGATGACGAGGTCTGCGCGTTCCACGAGCGCGGGAATGAGTTGTTTCTGGTACTGTTTTTCTAACGTCATCTGCGGCTTGCCTTGGTGTTGCACTTCACCCATGACGCGGTAGATGATGGCATGAATGCTGCCCACTTCCGGCACGCCGTCCGCGAGTCCTGCACTTGCCGCTTCATAGAAGTCATGAATCTTTTCCTCGGTATACCTGCGGTAGAACGCTTCAGCCATTTGGCTTCGTCCTATATTGTTGTAGCACAAGAAGAGAACGTTCATGCAATTTTGCGCGCTTTTGCCTGTTCAAGACTGATGACCTTGCGGCAGTCGAAACACCACTTGCGCATGGGCGAGAAACTGAGGACTTGCATTCCGCAGCGTTGGCATTGGACCCCCATAGGTGGCTTCCGACGGAAGGCAGTATTTAAGGATTTCTGTGCTCATGCCGCCAGAAATCGCAGTAGGACGCCCAGTACTCGATGAGACGGTCCTTCTTCGGATGGAACGAGGTGACGTCAATGATGTCCCATTCGCGCTTGGTCATCAGGAGCAGGGTGTAGCTGATGTCGCGCGTCTCGAGCACGGCGGGCTTGGCGAAGTCGGAAAGCGTGTGACTGAGTTGTGCGTCGTAAATCAGCGAACGCGGGGTCGCTGCCGTGTAGAAGAATCCGCCTTTCTTCCGTTCGCAGATGATGAGCGCGCGCCCGAAAGGCCGTTCCCGGTTGCCGAGCAGCCAGTCTGACTCGAGCAGGCGCGTGCGCAGTCCTTTGCGAAGCTGATGCGGGTCTTCACTCACGCGTGCTCAGAACGAGCGCCTGTTTTTAAGTTTTTGCGCCAGGAAGTGCGCCGCCGCAGAACCGGCATAGGCCGTCACGGCAAACGTCGTTGCGGGCCAGAACGGGCTTCCGTAATTGCCGAAGAAGATAAGCAGGAGGAACGCGACGCCGGCTCCCACCAACTGATGGTTCTGCCATCCTGCCTTGAACTCATAGTAGCCGCGGTAGACGACGAGGAACAGCAGCGTGCCGTTTACGAGCAACACTGCGAGACTGCCTCCGAACGCGGCTCCGAGATAGACCAGGAACGCGATGATGAGCAGGATGACGCCGACTTGGTACCACATATCGTTAAGCCTCTTTTCACGCCCCTGCGTTGCCCAGGGACTTTTGACGTTCGTACGTCGCACAATCTCAGGAAAGTATTTAAACGTTCCCTCGACACTCGTGCCGTATGGATTTCGAGGAACATGCAATAGCGGCGTATGCGCAGCTCGCACCGCTGGTCGGCATTACCGCTACGGCGGATGCCGTTCTTACACCACAAGCCTACGTCATGGCGCGCGCGGCAATGCGTGAGGGTGCCGAAGGTGGACGTGGTGATGGCTGCATCGCGGCGAATGCAGGAGCGTTTGCTGCACATGAGTTGCTCAAACGTGTGCATCCTGATGAGTATTGGGACTGCAGGAAGCAGGAGGGTTTTGTTTTGTCGCTCTTCCTCCAAATGACAGGTATACACTATGGCGGTGAAATCTATCATCGCAAGGTGTGCGCTCACGACCGCGAAATTCCCGAGGTGAGGGGTGTACTGGCTGAACTGAAGACAATACAGCGCGCGGCAAAGTCGATTACGAGCGAGCATGAATATGAAGCGCTCAGCAACCGAGTGGTATTTCTCAGCGGCAGGATGGGCATTACTCTTGCGGGGCGTGTGGGCGGCACAAGACTCCTTGAATATTTCACGAGCACTGGCGCAAAGGCGTTGCAATTCATCGAGGACATCATTAATGCAGAAGGCGTGAGGAACTGATGGATTTCAAGGCCAACATCACTGCCGCGCTGCAAAAAGAGGTCTCGGGCGAGATTGTGCTCGAAGTCCCTCCGAATTCCGAATTAGGCGACTTTGCGTTTCCCTGCTTCACGCTCGCGAAGGAGAAAAAGAAGAATCCCGTGCAGATTGCGCAGGAGCTCGCGAAGTCGTTGCACATCAAGGGCGTCTCGCGCATCGAGGCAAAAGGACCGTACCTGAACTTCTTTGTCGAGAAGGGCTCGCTTGCCGAAGAAGTTCTCCACGCGATTTTCAAGGACAAGAACTACGGCAGCAACCAGTCCGGCAAGGGCAAGCACGCGCTGATTGAGCACACGAGCATCAATCCGAATGCGAGCCCGCACGTCGGAAACGCGCGAAACGCGATGCTGGGTGATGCTATCACGCGGCTCCTGCGTTTCGAAGGGACAACCGTCGACGTCCATTACTTCGTCAACGACATTGGCAAGCAAATCGCGATTCTCGTCCTTGCGAGCAAGGGTAAGAAGCCTTCATTTTCCGAATTGCTCGACTTGTATGTCACGTTCAGCAAGAAAGTTGAGGAAGACAAGGCGCTGGAAAAGGACGTGTTTGCACTACTCAAGAAACTCGAGGACGGCGACGAAAAGGTGAAGAAACAGTTCCGCGACATCGTCGACGTTTGCGTCAAGGGGCAGAAGGCATTGCTCGAAGCGTTCGGCATCACGTTTGATTCTTTTGATTACGAATCCGATTATTTGTTCAACAAGAAGATGGACAAGGTACTTGTAGATTTGAAGAAGACCGGCAAGCTCTTCACGGATGAGGAGAGCCGCCAAGTGCTCAATCTCGAGGGTGTTGCTGCGGTGGAGCAAGGAATGAAGAACGCCGTGCTTGTCCTGACGCGCGGCGACGGAACCTCACTCTATCCTTTGCGCGACATTGCCTACGCCATCGACAAGGCTGCCTGGGCGAAAGACCGGAACATGATTGTGCTTGGCGAAGACCAGAAACTGTACTTCCAGCAAATCGTTGCCGCTCTGAACTTGCTGCGTATCAAGGCACCCGAACCCGTCCATTATTCGTTTATCATCGTCGCCGACGGCAAGATGTCCAAGCGCAAAGGCACCGTTGTTCTCTTGGAAGACTTCATGCGCGAAGCGATGGAAAAGGCGGAAAAGGAAATCCTTGCGCGCGACAAGAACATTGGCGCAAAGGAGCTCCGAGCGTTGGCGAAAGTCATCGGGTATGGTGCAATCAAGTTCACGATTCTCAAGGTTTCTGCGGAGAAGAACGTCACGTTTGACTGGTCGCAAGCACTGTCCTTCGAAGGCGATTCCGCTCCGTACGTGCAGTACGCGCATGCGCGCATCAACAGCATTCTCGCAAAGGCAGGCAAGACGGGCGTGCCGGACTTCAAGCTCCTGACGCACGCGTCGGAATCGCGCGTGATTACGCAGCTTGGGCGCTTTCCGGAGATTGTTGCGCACGCGGCAAAGAATCTCGCGCCGCACGTCCTTGTCGCTTACGCCAAGGAGTTGGCGCAGGAGTTCACCTCATTCTACCACGATTGCCCGGTCATCCAGGCGGAGAGCAAGGAGCTCGTTGCGTCGCGCATCGCGTTGTGCAAGGCGACGCAGCAGGTGCTGAAGACAACGCTTTCGTTGCTCGGTATCGATGCGCCGGATGCGATGTAGCCAAGCAAGATTTATATATTGCAATAGTCACTTTCTAGGAGAGGTGTTGTGGTGAAGCATGTATTTCAAGGTCAGAAAGGGCGACTACCGAAACAGTCTCTATACAGGCAAGCTGTTGGAGCGTCTTGCCGCATCGGGAGAGAGCTACGCCGAACTCGCGCGCACGGCAACTGATGAGTTGCACCGCCGAAGACTGTTGCCTCGTGACAAGGAAATTCTGCGCGGCAGCATCAAGTATGCGCTTGACAACGACGTCCACCTCAGGCGAACCTATCATGCTGCCTTTCGTGAACGCGTCAAGAACGAGCGCCGCACACAACGGCAACGCGCGCAGGACGTTTTCCGGGAGATGCGCACCACGCACGAAGACTTGCGTGCAACACTCAAGAATCTCGAATCCCGCCTCGACGCGGCCTTTGCGCCGAACGACGACCCGGTCTTTACCTACTTTCAGGCATACGTGAAGCAGTATGCGGGCAGGGCGGGCTACGAGCGGGGACGCGTCCAGGGCTCCGATTTGTATGAATTGTTCTTCCGCGTCATGGCAGGTGAGCGCGCCAAGGACATTGGCAAGGCATTAGGTGTCTACCGCTTGACCATCTTCAATTACGTCGAACGGCTCGCTGCTGCCACCAAGTCCCTTGGACTTCCGGAACTGAAGATGAATCGCGCGCACGCGCGCAGAGACTTCTCTCCTGAGGAGGGCGATAAGGTTCTCGAGCTGCTCAAGACCGTCGGGTACACGGCCACCGCCCGCGCCTTGCGGGTACGCTATACGCGCGTTCGAGACTTCGCCCGACGGCATGGCATTGAGCAATGGGCGCGCCGCAAAGCTTAATTAGCGTTCTTCGTTTCGGCCAGTCGTGAAAGCGGTGATTTTCGATTTGGATGGCGTTCTTATTGATAGTCTGGACGCCCATTTCGAGGCGTGGACTGAGTTCTGGAAAACGCGCGGAAAGAAGCACACACGGAAGATGTTCAACGCCAACGTGGCAACGTCAAGTGAAGAAACGCTGCGCATCCGCAACAAGCAGTTCGGTACCCACATTCCTATCGCGCAAGGCGTGAAAGAACGTGAACTGCTTTTCAACAAGTATGCGCATCTTGTCCGGGTTTATCCGGGCGCAGCTCACGTGCTCAAGGCGCTCAAAGCGCGCTACAAGATTGGGCTTGCGACAAGCACGGGAAGAACATTGACGATGCAGTTGCTCAGGAAGTTTCATCTTGCTCGCTATTTCGACGTCATCGTGACGAAAAACGACGTCACGCACTCGAAGCCCAACCCTGCCATTTACCGTCTCGCGGCCAAGAAGCTCCATGCTCAACCGAAAGACTGCGTCGTCGTCGAGGACGCGCCCAACGGCATCCTCGCAGCAAAGCGCGCGGGAATGCACGTCATTGCGGTACTGCAGACGTTTCCGCGACGCAAGCTCAAGGCAGACGTCATCGTTCGTGCGGTTCGCAACGTCACGGATGCAGCAGGTTTGCGAGATAGTTGAACGCCTGCGGCGCGTGCATGCGGGTGAACACCTCGAGACTGCGCGCGCCGTTCTGGATGAGCAGCTCGGCGCCGTACGTGTTTGCAATCCTGCCGCGGTCGCGTTCTGGAAGGGACTCAAGCAAGTGCGGTTGATACATCAGTCTTCTGCTTTCCAGCAGGAGGCGCAAGGTCGGCAGTTCGAAATGCCCGCTTCGCTCGGCATAGACGTACTTGGCGCAGGTTGAACTTACGTCGAGCAGAAAACCTCCCTGCAGTCCATTGCCGAATCGTCCTTCATTCACGCGCTGGGCAAGCTGTCGTCCGATGAGATACCCTGCAAGCAGGGCCGGCCGCGTGTCCTCGACGAGGTTGTTTTCGAGCGCAGCACGCAACTGCTCGCCATACTGTTCCTCATGGGCGTGCTGATGCAAACTGCTGGTGTTAAAGTATCTGCTCAGTTTCTGCAGCGCGTCTTCCAATGAAACGGGCCCGTGCATCGGTGGACAATTGACTGCGCGGAGAATCATGCATTCTCAAGAGCATGGTGATAACTAAAGCGTTATGGACGCGTGCTTCCTAACGCCCGTACTTGCGCGCTTCCATTTCTTCGTGCGGCTTCTTCTTGTAGCTGCCCATTTGGAAGTTGTCAGAACTCGATTTCTTGTACGCGCCGAACTCCGAGCCGACTTGTGACGTCGTGTCGGTCTTGATTTTGTACGTCTGCGTGTTGCCTTCGTCATCCGTCTTGAAGGTCTGCCCGCAGGTGCAGCTCGCCATCATCGTGCCTGAACCGTGGCTGCCATGATAACTGAACTGTTGGTCGCCTGCAGGTCCTGACTTGTACGCGCCGGTGAGCTTGACGTTGACGTCCCTGCCCGGCGCTCTGCTTTGCTCGTCTGTTTGAGCGTCCCCGGTCGTTTTGTTGCGTTGTCGTTTATCCGGATTTTCTTTCGCAAACTCAAATATCGCCTTCTCCATCGCGCCCAC
>DATILO010000092.1:0-4986 GCA_035476335.1 Binatia bacterium
CTTGACAGAGAAATACGACGTTGCGACAAAACTGCAGGGGCAGCACGTACCAAGCGCTGAAATCGCGTCGTTGCCAGAATGCTGTTGGTCGCGTCCGCGATAAAACCTACTTCACACTCAGCGTCGCAGACATAATCTTGACCGCGATGAAGTTGAAAATCACCATCACGATGCACGCGATGAGCGCATAGAGCAGCGTGCTCCGCACGACGTTCTGCCCCACCGCGTAGCGCTCGCCGAGCTGGTCGGCGCCGTTCTCAATGCTGTTCGCGATGATGGTCAGGATGTAGATGATTTGCACGACGTAAATGCCTACGACAATCTGGAAGTAGTAGGTCGGGATGCTGTCGCCGAACAGCGAGGCAATCGTGCTCACGCGGCCCGCGCCTTCGGCCGAGAGCTTGGTCACCTGCGTGCTCAATGCTCCGAGAATCGTCGTAATCATGCTCGTGATGCCGATGACGATGCCTGAAATTGCGGGCGTGAGGAATGCGATTTGCGACTTCATGTCCGAAATGATTTCCGCCATCAAGTCACGGAGGCGCTCGTTGACGGCGTGGATTTCCTTGATGTACCGCGATACGTTTTGCAGCGCCTGGGCCGCGATGACGGGGCCCTTGCGGATGCTTTCCAGGAGCACTTTCATCGAGCTCTCAATAATCGTGCTCGGGTAGTACGTCAGCGCGCCCGTGCGCGGGTTGTAGAGCGCTTCGCGCAGTCCCATGCCGAGCTTGCGGATGTTTGTGCTCACGAGCGTGAAGAACTGCCCGCTCACCGTGTCCGGCATCATCTCGGCAACTCGGCCAAATGCGGCTTCGGCAGGGATTCCGTCCGCGAGCCGGTTGCCAAGCTGGAACAGCGCCGAGGCGAATTCCTGCTCGAGTTTCTTCGAGTTCTCGCGGATTTTGATGACGTTCTTGCTCTGCATCTTCGCATAGAGCCCGATGGCCAGCGCCAGGGCGAGAGGAATCGCCAGCGAAAGCACGCTCGCGAGCATCCCGTACGGCCCGATGATGAGGTCCGGCGTGTCAGGACTGTTGCTCGTGCGGTAGTCCTGGAGCTTGAAGCCGAACAAATCGATGTCAAAGCTCGGCGCAACCTGGTGGAGGATGAGCGGCAGGAATCCAAGCACGGCAAACACGAAGCCGACGAGCACGGCAAACACGATGGGGCTTACGGCGATTTCCTTGCCGTTGATTTTGAAGAGCACGTTGCGGTATTTCTTGAGTTCAGGATTGAGCTCGGCAATGTCCGTGTCTCCGTAGCCCGTGGGGCGCGTCGAGAGGATGTTGCGCCCCAAATAATAGACGACAATCGGGAGGAAGACGTTGTAGAGCATCGCGATATGGTACCATTTCGCGGTGCCGATGAAGCTCACGACGAGCGGCAGGATGACGAGCCCGAGCACAGGCAGGATGATGCCGAGCATGTGGAGCGTCGTGATGGGGCTCTTGAGGTTGTGCGCGTAATGGAGCATCTTCTCGTACGTCTCCTGAAGGATGACGTCCAGTCCCTTGTCGAGAAGTTCGAGTCTGCGGGCTTCCGCGGTCTCGTAGAGCGAGCCCTCGATGAGATGGAACGATTCGATGAATTCCGGATTCCACTTGCGCCACGTCTCGAGGTAGATGTCGAGACTTTCCTTGACGCTCTCGAACTTCTCGGTCTCGACGTCCCAGAGCACCTTCTTGAGGTCGAGCGACAGCGGCGGCGCAAGGTGCTCGGCCGCGAACCCGACGGCATTCTCCAGGTTGCTCGTGTGGCGCATGTACGTGACGACATAGAAGACGCAGAGGACCATCTGGTTGCTCGACTTCAAACGCCAGTTGTTCGCCAAGTACGTGGGCGCGCGCTGCAATCCGACGATGAGCAGGATGCCCATCATGATGAAGAAGAACGTGAAGAACATCGAGCCGAAGACCGCGACGCTGAAGAGCGCCCCGAAAATCATGATGATCATCGGCAGGAGGTAGGCGAGCGACAGCACTCCCGACGGCGTGATGTTCAAGTGGCAGATGTCGATGCTCTCCTGCAACGGAAGGGCTTTGTCCGGCGGGACCTTGAGCTTGAGAATCTTTTCCGAACCGTTGCAGAGCTTTTCGTAGAATCCCAGATGCGGCGGAATCGCTTCCTGCCGGAATTCCTGATATTCCCGCGACGAGAGCGGCGTTGCCGGTCTCTGCATCGGCGTTCCGCCCAGCTCCTGCTCGAGGCGCTGGCGGTACTTTTTCACCAAATCGCTCATTCGGTGACGCTCCGCTTGAGCTCGCGTTCGAACCAGTCGTTCCAGAGGAAGAAGATGCGCTCGCTGTCGAGACGCCCCATTTCCTCGCGGATTTGTTCGGAGACGCGGTGGAATTGGTCGTTGCTCGAGATGCTGAACGGCGCCTCGAGGATGTCCGGGCGGCTGAGCTTCTTGGCCGTGGTGACGATGGTTTCCTTGATTTTGGCACGGAGCAGGATGTTGTCCCACACGGCGTCCCAGTTGCCCGCCCACTCGCGGACGTTGCCGGCGATGGACTTGATGATTTCGCTGTCGCCGTTGAGCAAGTCCGAGGTGGGCTCGAGCTTGTCGTTCGCGGCGTTGTACTTGAAGAGGTCCACGAAGCCGCCCTCGCGCAAGGGGTCGTCTTCCCAGTGCTTGCGGACTTCCGTGATTTGGGTGACGCGGCGGAAGCGGTGCAAGCCGTCAGGGCTTCTCACCGGGTTGGCCACGACAATGATGTCCGTTGCCTTGAAGCTCGTGCGCGGCACTCCCAGGTCGTTCACGACGCGGTCGAACACGCCATACGGGCTGTCGCCGTGAATGGTTCCCGCAACCGTGTTCGCGAGCGCGCCGACGCGCATGGCTTCATACAGCGCCTTTGCTTCGGTGGAACGCACTTCGCCCACGATAAGACTCGAGTCGCCGAGACGCAGCGTCGTACGGATGCCTTCGTCAGCGGAGACTTCGGTTGTTCCGCGCGTCAATGCCGAGGCGACCTTCATGCTCTGGATGTTGTAGCCGACGTTCTTCAGCGCGCTCACGGGCAGTTCGAGCGTGTCCTCGATGGTGATGATTCTGATGCGGCGCATGATTTCGACCATCATCGCGCCGAGCAATGACGTCTTGCCAGAGCTTCGCGTTCCCGCAACAAGCATGGTGCGGGCGCCGTCAATGAGGAAACTCAGGACACCGCCCGCGAGAGAAGAAATCATGCCATTGCTCACGAAGAGCGTGAGCGTCCAGGGCTTGTCGCGGTGGCGGCGGAAGCTGTACGCCAAGCCCGTCGGGTTCAAGGGAGCCGTGATGGCCGCGATTCTGGCACGGCTCGTCGGCAGCACGAGCTCGGTGTCGAGAATCGGGTTGGCTTCGTCCAACGGCCGTCCCGAAATGAGTCGCAGCTTGGAGGCCCACGATTCCGCCTCGGTGATGGTGGGAACGATGTTGGTGACGCAGTCGCCAAAGTCCTGGTGCACGATGAACATCGGCATTCTCCCCATGGGAGAGTTGATGCTGATGTCCTGGATGCGCTCGTCGTCGAGCAGGACTTCGATGAGCCCGAAGCCGACGGTGTAGCGCACGAGGATTTGCACGAGCTCATCGCGCTCCTTTTCGCGGAGCCGCATGCCGCGATAGCTCGCAAGCTCATCGATGAGGTCCGCTCCAATGGTGGTGAAGACCTCGCGCATGCGTTCCGGGTCGACAAATTCCGAGCGCTTCGGCTTGTGCTCGGCCATGATGTTTCGTGCGGCATCGAGGAGTTCGTACTTTTCTTCCGTCAGGCGGAACTCCGGCGGAACAATGTGGTAGAGGTACTGGACGCTTCCGGGCAGACTGAAAATCGTGATTTCGGTGCCGTTGACCTCGTAGCTCGCGAGTTCCTCTCCCTCCGGAGGATAGCTCGCCTGCAACTTCGTGTACATGAAGTCCGGCTTGATGCTCGGGCTGAACATCCGCCGATACGGGTCGCGGTCGCCAAGCTTGAAACCCGCAAGCTGGTTCTTGCTGAGCTTGATGATGCGCGTGCTTTCGAGCATGCCGAGCAGGTCCTGCAGCATGCGCGTGAGTTTCCTCACTGCCGTCTGCCCTTCGGGCGGGAGGTTGCCCTCGCGCACGAGGATGTCTTCCCGTCGGAGGATTCTCGTGAGCTCGACATACGCGCCCAACGGGTCGCCCTTCATGAGCCGGAAGATGATGTCCTGCACTTCGGTGTATTTGGTTTCGACAAAGCGCCGGCTGCTCGGGTCCGCGAGGAGCCCGTACACCTGCTTGTTCTGCGACAGCTGCTTGTAGAGCTTGGCGATTTCGAGCAGGAGCAGGACTTGCGGGTAATCATACTCGTAATCGCGCTTCTGGACAAAGACTATTTTCGTGACTTGGCCGACCTGCGCGAGAATATCGATGGTGAGCGCCATCGTGCGGGAATTGTCCTCGAGACTGGGGAAGAAGGTGCACGCTTCGCAGTCGATGCGGAGCAGCACTTCGTCGCCCTCACGGATGACATCGTAACTGCCGCACGTCTTGGCTTCCGCTACCATACCCCTTTTTTCCTGCGTTGTAGTGACATAAGTTTAACTATGTCGGTGCTGCTTTCAAGAGTCACACCCTATATAAAAATTCCTATGGCAGACGAACTCGTGTTCGGGGATAAGAAGGCAATGCACCACTTCGAGCCCGAGCCTTCCGCCCAGAACGACATGACCGTGCTCAACACGCGGCTGCGCGTGTCTGAGGAGCGGTATACGGACTTGCGGCGCAAGCTGCAGCTGATTGAGCAAAACATGCTCGCGCACCAGAAGAAGTCACAGTCAGATTTGAAGACGTTGCAAGGCGACATCCTGGACATGAAACATGCGCTGCGCGAAATGCAGGACCGGATTATCACCGTCATCAAGGAATTGCAGCTGACCGCGAAGAAGGAAGACGTCGACGTGACCAAGCGCTACATCGAGATGTGGGACCCGGTCCGGTTCGCGACAACCGAGCAAGTCGAAAAGATTGTCGAT
>DATILO010000093.1:0-15906 GCA_035476335.1 Binatia bacterium
CGGCGCGAGCTTCGATGCCTTCTCCCCCGAAGCAATGCAGTCGAGCCAGTTCTGCGTCTTGTACGTCGCGAACGTGAGCCACGCCCAGCCCTTGCCTGCGTCCGGCAAGTCCTTCACGCCGCGCTTCAGTTCAGGAATGGCTTGGTCGTACTTTTCCTGCACGCAATAGAGTTGGCCGAGAAGAATGGCGATTTCAGGAGTGTCCTTCTTCGCGCGCGCTTCGGTAAGCACGGTCTTGGCTTTGTCGTATTCCTTCTTCTCGATGAGTTCCTTGACGGTCTCTTCAAGCCCGTCGTCATCGAACGAGGGAAGCACGAGACCCGCATATCCTGCGACAATCCCTTCCAAGAATCCGCGACGCGTTACGTCACCCATATCCCACTCACGAGGGAAGGAAATTCGGTCTATCTTATAAAACAGATACGTTTCGGAAATATATATTTGAGAAGCTAGTCACTCCCAGTGGACTTCCCATCAGAGAATTAATAAAGAAGGTGCGAGCTTATTTGACGTGTAGTAAAACGTTCATTAATTAATTTCAATATGGAAACTAAACAAGGAATGAAGAGAAACGCATTGGGTCGCTTCGAACCAAAACCAGTGCCGCCGAAAGAAGAACTCTCTACTCGGTATGTTCATGACCTTCAAAGCGCAAGCGCTCTCGCACGCCACTACGGAACTGCAGTTATAACGGTACAGAATTGGATTCGTGCTGC
This sequence comes from Binatia bacterium, assembly GCA_035476335.1. Lineage (GTDB taxonomy): Archaea > Nanobdellota > Nanobdellia > Woesearchaeales > ARS49 > DSQK01. The sequence continues at coordinate 717 of DATILO010000093.1, forward strand.
AGGAATTCCCGTGAGGAACCTCAAAGAATCAATGAAATTGGAAAACGTGCGGGCTATTCTTGCAGAAAAGCGATTACGAAAGCCCACACTCCACCATGATTTTTTGTGGAAAGATAAAGCATATCTCTTAGGCGTCGCATATGGTGATGGCTTCTTGAGTACAACTCGTTTTCGTGTTGAAGTGTGTGATTTGGATTTTCTTCAAGAAGTTCAACGAGCACTCTTCAGCGTCTATGGCTTAAACTTCACCATCATACAAACTTCGCGAGGAACATATAAGATTGATCTCGCCAATCGTATCCTCTGTGAAGATTTGTCGCACTACGGGCCCACAGGAACGTTTGTTTGGCGCGTTCCAAAAGCTATTCGTGGAAGTTTTGATGAGATGGTTGTTGCTGCGTTCCTCAAGGGAATGTTTGACAGCGAGGGTTCTGTCAGCAAGTATAGTATCTTGCTGGCGTGTAAGAATCCCGAAGGTGTTGCTGGGCTTTTTCCTCTATTGAAAAGATTGGGCATTAAAGCGGGCGGGCACGTCAATGCCCGCGGTGTGAGTTATCTTTGGATTACGCATCGCAAAAATCGTTCTCTCTTCGCAGAAAAAATAGGTTTCTCTATCCAGAGAAAGCAGGCGCGCCTGGAGGCGTCTCTATGACGGGACTCGTACAAGAGCTTATCAGTTTCAAGCGCGAGCCGCATAGCGATGAAGAGCTGTTTCGACTCCTTACGCCCACGGTTCGTGCGTGGTTCAAACAAAAATTCAAGAGTTTTGCACCGCCGCAATCACTCGCAATTCCGGAAGTCCATTCTCGACAGAATGTTCTTGTCTCGGCACCAACGGGAAGCGGCAAGACACTCACCGCATTCCTTGCTATTCTCAATGAGCTCGTTGACTCGGCAGAAAAGGGCGTTTTACAGGATAAAATCTATTGCGTTTACGTTTCTCCATTGAAAGCACTGAATCAGGATATTCGGGTTAATCTTATCGAACCGCTGAAAGAAATTGAAGCCGTGGCAGGAAAATCTCTCGGCATCCGCGTCGGCGTCCGAACAGGAGACACCACTGCCGCAGAAAAAGCTGCCATGCTCCGCAGACCGCCGCACATCCTCATCACCACTCCTGAAAGTCTTGCCATCATGCTCACCTCGCCGAAATTCAAGGACTACCTGACTGCGGTCGACTGGTGCATCGTTGACGAAATCCACGCGCTCGCGGAAAACAAGCGCGGCGTGCATCTCTCGCTCTCCATCGAGCGCCTGCAACAGCTCTCCGGGCACATGTCGCGCGTCGGGCTCTCGGCAACCGTCGCTCCCTTGGAAGAAGTCGCGCACTACCTCGTCGGCGTCGGGCGCCCCTGCGCAATTGTCGACGTCCAATTCCTCAAGCATTTCGACTTCAAGGTCGTCTCTCCGGTTCCGAACCTCATCGACGTCACGCACGGCGAGATGCACCAAAAGATGTACGAGCTTCTCGACCAGCTGATTCAGGAACACAAGACAACCCTGATTTTCACGAACACGCGCGCAGCCACCGAACGCGTCGTCGACCACTTGAAACACAAGTTCCCGTCGAGATATACCGAAAACATCGGCGCGCACCACGGCAGTCTGGGCAAGGAAATGCGACTGAAACTCGAGGAACGCCTGAGAAAAGGCGAGCTCAAGGTCGTCGTTTGCTCAACCTCGCTCGAGCTCGGCATTGACATTGGCTACATCGACCTCGTCATCTGCATCTCCTCACCCAAATCCGTTGCTCGATTCCTCCAACGTGCCGGAAGAAGCGGGCACCGCCTGCACCAGACCGTCAAAGGCAGAGTGCTCGTGATGGACCGCGACGACCTCGTCGAGTGCGCAGTCCTCCTGAAAGCCGCACTGGAAAAGAAAATCGACCGGTTACACATTCCCACGAACGCGCTTGACGTGCTCGCGCAGCAAATCGACGGCATGGCCATCGAGCGCGTGTGGAACGAAAACGAGCTGTTCGAGGCCATCAAGAAAAGCTACTGCTACCGCGACCTCACGCGCAGCGACTTCAGCCAGGTCCTGCAATACCTCGCGGGCGAATTCGCCGAGCTCGAGGATCGGCACGTCTACGCCAAAATCTGGCGCAAGGAAGGCAGCATCGGCCGGCGAGGAAAGCTCGGGCGTGTCATCTACATGACGAACATCGGCACGATTCCCGACGAGAGCTTTATCACGGTCAAGGTCGGCGACCAGACCATCGGCACGCTCGACGAGGGATTCCTCGAACGGTTGAAGCCCGGCGACGTTTTCGTTCTGGGAGGAGAAACGTACATGTTCAAGTACGCGCGCGGTATGGTCGCGCAAGTCACCGCATCCGTCAACCGGCCTCCCACGGTGCCGTCATGGGTTTCCGAAATGCTCCCCTTGAGTTTTGACTTGGCGAACGAAGTCGGCAAGTTCCGCAGACTGATGCTTGAGAAATTCAACGCGCACGAAACGCGCCCAGACATCGTGGCGTTCCTCAACACGTATTTGTACGTTGACGAGAATGCCGCGCAGAGCATCTATGAATATTTCAAAGAACAGTACGAGTACTGCAAGAAGTTCCCGAACGACAAGACCATTCTCGTCGAGTACTTCAACGACGGCATCGACAAGAAAATCATTTTCCACTCACTCTTCGGCAGGCGCGTGAACGACTGCCTCTCGCGCGCGGTCGCCTACGTGATTGCAAAAACCGAACACCAGGACGTTGAGGTCGGCATGAACGACAACGGCTTCTTCATCTCCGGCGACAAGAAGACCAAAGCGATTCTCGCGCTGAAACTCCTCAAGCCCGACAAGCTCCGCATGGTCTTGGATGCAGCCATCGCCAACTCGGAAGTGTTCAAGCGCAGATTCCGGCACTGCGCAACCCGGTCCCTGATGATTCTCCGCAACTACCGCGGCCAGCAAAAGCGCGTCGGCAGGCAGCAAGTGAGTTCCGTCATCCTGCTCTCGACGCTGCTGCGCATCGACCCACAGTTCAGCATCCTCAAGGAAGCGCGAAGAGAAGTCCTCGAGGACGTCATGGACATCGAGAACACGAAAAAAGTGGTGAAAGGCATCGAGGACAACACCATCAAGCTCGTCGAATTCGAAACGAAGATTCCCTCACCGTTCGCGTTCAACATCGCACTGCAAGGACATCTTGACGTGATGAAAATCGAGGACAAGCACGAATTCCTGCGACGCATGCACGCCATGGTACTCGCACGCATTTCCGGCAAAGAGACGGAGCGCGTCAACGCCAAGGAATTCATCAAGCCCGTCGAGAAGAACGCGTTCAAGGAACAGCTCAAGCGCGAGGCGTGGAATCTCAAGCGCACGCCGCGGTTTGCGCGCGCCGAGCTCGTCAGAATCATCGAAGGCGCGCGCGATGACATCGACCCGAAGTTCATTGAAGGCGTCGCGAAGTATCGCCAGGATATCGAGAAGGAATGGCCGCAAGAACTCCAGAAATTCCTCTTCACCGTGCTGGATGACGTGAAGTCCGGCGGATTCTCCTACGACCAGTACTGGGAAGCCGAAGCCGCGGCGCAGCAGCTCGTCGTGGACGAAACGCAGCGCAAGCTCGTCGACCAGTTGATTGTCGGAGCAAAGAAAACAAAACTCGACGTGCTCGTCAGGAATGACTTGTTCCGCATGATAGAAGGGGAAAAGGACAAGTTCCGTCCCGAAACCGAACGCTGGCTCAAGGAGTTCGCGAAGAAGCCCGTGCACAAGGCGTGGGGTGATGACATCGCGAAATTTATTCTTCAAAAATGTAAAGAATTGAAGTGAATTACTTGGACTGCGGCTCGTCGTTGCCCGTGATTTCCTTCACTTTCTGCTTGCCTTGGTCGAAATACTTCATACCGTAATCAAGCAGGCTCTTCTTGCGCGGCTTGACATGGGCAGCTTCTGCAATAGGTGTGGGAGGCTCGGCGATTTTCAGCAAGGTGTACATACCGATGCCAAGCGCAAGTACCAACGGCATTGCTTTCATGTACCAGCGCTTGTCAAAGAATTCTTTCGTGGCGGTCCATGCTGCTCGAATGGCGTTCCCCGCGGGTTTGAGAACATACCGATTCGTATCATTATGGAACTTCGTGGCGTTGACTATCCCAAAGAAATAGTCATCCTCATCCTTCTTGTACTGCGCGCCCTTTGTCCAGATGCCAGTGTATTTCTTTTGAAATTCATCAGAATACTGCTCTCCTGTCTGTTCGGTTGCGTTCACGCGCTCCTCAAGAACGCGGTCAAGCACTGCCTGACGGGTATCTACACTCACACCCGCCGGTAATGGATTTCCCTTTTTATGCTTATCGCCACAGAACCTTTATATACTCCCGTTTGGTAAGCCGCACTGTGGCTCTCTCGCCACAAAGAGGTGAACACTATGGCAAAGTCAATGAGTATGGCAGGCTGCACCTGCGGTCCCGGCTCAATCGTTGCCGGCATCATCGCAGCAGTCGTGCTCGGTATTGGCCTCTGGTCAATCATCGGCGGCATCCAGGCCCAATGGGGCGGTGCAAGCTGGAAGTCCGTGCTCGTCTGGTACGCGGTCGGCTTTATCGTGCTTGGCGTCGGCAAGATGATCAAGCGCAAGGCAATGAGCTGCCCAGTCCACGGCATGCACTAAGAACATTCCTGTTTTTCTTTTTTTCATTTCATTTTGAGGTTCCGACATGCCCGCGATGACGCTCAACGATTCCAAGAAGTTCTTCTATCTGAAAGACGGCAAGTCGTTGAGAAGCATCGCGGAGCTCGCCAATTCGCTCGACAAGATGGCTGATGATCTGTTCGCGTTCCACGTCGCAAAAGACCACAACCATTTCTCGAACTGGGTGCGCGACGTCTTCAAGGAAGAACACCTCGCGGATGCGATGAAGAAAGTGCACACGAATTCGCAAACCGGAGACCTGCTCAAGCGCTACCTCGACAAGGGGCATTTCGTGCACGAAATCATCATCATCGGCGGCGGCATCGCAGGCATGAGCGCGGCGCTGTACGCGGCACGCGGACGGCTTGACTATATCATTATCTCACCCGATTTCGGCGGGCAAATGAACGTTTCCGGCGAAATCGAGAACTATCCTGGCATGGCGCACACGAACTTTGCCGAATTCCAGGACAAATTCCAGGAACAGATGAAGGTCAACGAAATCGAATTCATCGACGAAGCCGTGAAGGAAATCAAGAAGCTCGAGGACGGCCACTTCATGGTCGTCACGGACAAGAGCAAGTACGAAGGCGAATCCATCGTCATCTGCACCGGCGCACGCGCGCGGAAACTGAACATCCCGGGCGAGCAGGATTATGAAAAGAAAGGAGTCACGTACTGCCACGTCTGCGACGGTCCGCTGTTCAAGGGCAAGCCCGTCGCGATTGTCGGAGGCGGAGACGCAGCGCTTGAGGCGGCTGCAGGCATGTTGAGAATCGCGAGCAAGCTCTACTTGATTACGATTAACCCGCAAATGACCGGACACCAGTACCTGATTGAGCGCGTCGTGGGACAGGACAGCGTCGAAATCGTCTCCAACGCGAAGACGGTCAAGATTGTCGGCGAGAAAGCCGCGACCGGACTGGTCGTCGAGCAGAACGGCAAGCAGCGCACGATTCCGGTGCAAGGCATCATTGTTGAAATCGGGCGAGTCCCCAACGCAGATGTCGTGAAGGGACTGTGCGACATCGACGCGGACGGCCACATCATGGTCGGCAAGGACCAGCAAACGAGCGTGCCGGGCATTTTTGCCGCCGGAGACTGCGCCGATGGCCACGAGTATCAGTATGTCATTTCTGCGGGGCAGGCCGTGACTGCGTTGCTGAAGGCGCAGCGGTACATCAAGCGGAGATAGCACCGCACACTTTTTATAGGACCATTACGCTTTCTGTAATGAAAGGGTGATTCCATGGCAGACCTCACGCTCGGCATCGCATTTGTCGCAGGCATCATCTCGTTCCTTTCTCCTTGTGTCCTGCCGCTCGTGCCCGCGTTCCTCAGCTACCTTGCAGGCACGAGTCTCTCCGGCGCAACCGACGCGGCAATGAAGCTCAAAATCTTCATTAACTCCCTGCTTTTCGTGCTCGGATTCGCGCTTGTGTTCTCGCTTATTGGCGTGCTCTTGAACAGCGTGCTCGCCAACGTTTCCTATGCAGTGCAGCAATGGCTCGCGCGCATCGGCGGCATCATTATTATCCTATTTGCGCTCTACTTGCTGAAGCTCATCAAGCTCCCGTTCCTCGAGCGCGAACACAAGCTCAACGTCAAATCCCGTGCGAGTTACTTCACGTCGTTCCTCTTCGGAGCGGCGTTCGCGGCCGGATGGACGCCGTGCGTCGGAGCCGTGCTCGGCAGCGTGCTCACGCTCGCGATTACAAATCCTGCGCAAGCGTTCCCCTTGCTCTTCTCGTATACGCTCGGGCTGGGACTTCCGTTTCTGCTCGTCGGCATCTTCACGTCGCAAGCCGCACACTTCATCAGCAAGTCCGGCAAATGGTTGGTCTACTTCAACTACGTCGTCGGCGTGCTGCTCCTGATTCTCGGCGTGCTCGTGTTCACCAACCAGCTCTCGCTCATCGCCAACTTCAGCCTGCTCAACAAGTTCCTGCTCAAATGAAACGCGCCATCACTCTCGTCGTCGTCCTCGTCTTGGTTATCGGCGCCATTTCCTATCTTGAAAGCAAAAAAGCTGCTCCTGCGCAAACCTCAAGCGGTCCGCTCATTGCGGACAAGCAAGCAAAATACCCGCTCGCACCTGACTTTGCCGACGGCACCTGGTTCAACACGCAACCCTTGCACATCAAGGACTTGCGCGGCAAGGTCGTGCTCGTCGACTTCTGGACGTACTCGTGCATCAACTGCATCCGCACGCTTCCCTACCTGACGATGTGGGACGAGAAATACCGCGACGCCGGGCTCGTGATTGTCGGCGTGCACACGCCCGAATTTGACTTTGAAAAGGTGCCGGACAACGTGCAAAAAGCCATCGAGAAGTACGGCATCAAGTACCCCGTCGTGCAGGACAACGACTACCTGACCTGGCGCGCCTATCACAACCAGTACTGGCCGCGCGAATTCCTCATCGACGCCGACGGCTTTGTGCGGCACGACCATATCGGCGAAGGCGGCTACGAGCAGACGGAAATGATGATTCAGGGATTGCTTGAGGAAAAGGCAGCACGCGAAGGAACACCCATGAACCTCACCGGCACCGTGCAACCAGGAGCACAGACTGATTTCCGCAAGATTCTCTCACCCGAACTGTATCTTGGCGCGCTTCGCCGGCGACATGCCGGTGGCAACGCAGAAGGATATCCTGTTGGCCAGACGGTCACCTATGCGGAGCCGACGAGCCGTGAGGACAACATCCCGTACAACGTCGGCACGTGGACAAACAACCCGGACACGATGGAACTCGCGAGCGACACGGGCACGATTCTGCTCAAGTACAACGCAAAGCAAGTCAACATCGTTGCCAGCGCAGAGCCCGGCTCAACGATTGAAGCGTACGTTGACGGAACGCAAGTCATGAACGAAGGCGACATCATCAACGGCACCGCGACCATCCGTGACGAACGCCTCTACACGGTCGTTGACGGCGAATACGGCCCGCACGACCTTGAGCTGAGAATCGCGGGCAAGGGCTTCACTATCTATACGTTCACCTTCGGATAGCTTTATATATACTCATTCGTGATGCTTTCCTAAAAAAGGCGTGACTGAATGCGTCGAGGCACTACGAGCGTATTTCTCAGCATTCTTCTTGCAGTCGCACTCATCGCACTTGTGATGGCGCATCTGCCCACCCCAACGGGACACGTGGGAGAAGACGTGAACGTGACTGAAACGCCCGCGCCGTCAGAACCGCCTGCGGAAACGCCTGTTGAGACCGTTCCTCCTGCAGAGCCGGCACCTGAAACTCCTGTCGAAGCAGTTCCCGAAACGCCTGTTGAAACTCCTGCGGAGACTCCAGCTGCCGAGAATACAACGGCTCCTGAAACAACGAGCACTCCGCAAGAACCCGCTCCTGAACCGCCTGCGAATACCATTGCAGACATCGCTGACTACGGCACGGCTGACGACATCACGACCTGCGGCAATCTCGTTGCGCAGAACAACACGCTCACCACGGACATCAGCGCATCCGGTGACTGCTTCACCTTCACGCTCGACAACTCCTTCCTCGACTGCAACGGCTATAGCATCATTGACTCGTTCTCGGGTTCGGGAGTCATCGCGACCAGCAGGAACAACGTCACCGTCAAGAACTGCGTCATCTCGAATTTCGATTACAACATCTGGTTTGACGACACCAACACCAGTCTCGTCGTGAACACGAGCGCGCAGTCGCCGAACCAGCAATCAATCCATCTCTCCGGAAGTTATACCGACCGCATCATCAACGTCTCGGCAGACGCGGGAAACTCCGCAGGAATCTACCTGAGTCTCAGCAACAACAACACGCTCACGGGATTGCGCGTCAAGAACGTGGTGCTCGGAGGACTCTACCTCGTTGACAGCTCGAACAACACCATCACGAACCTCCAGGGAACATCGACGACGACCGATTACGGCATCACGGTCACGCACACCGGAAACGTGTATTTGAGCAGCAACAACCGCCTCACGAACGTCAGCGCGGACTCGTACGGCGGCATCCTCCTCAAAGGAACGAACAACACGCTCGCGTACAGCACGGGCTCGGGCTCCTTCAATGCAGGTCTCGGCGGCATTTCCGTCGCAGGAGACAACAACCAGCTCATCAACGTCACGGGCTACGATACCGCCTCGGGTGTCACCGGCTCGGGATTGTTCATCAATGACGCCATCGGCACCATCATCATCAACAGCACGTTCATTGGCAGCGGGGACGCTTCCGCCGCCAGCATCTCAACCAGCACTGATTCCAACTTCACCAACAGTACGCTCATCACGAACGCAACCTGGCTGCTCACGGATGCGAGCAGCAACGTTTCGATGACCGGTATGCGGTTCGCGTCGTCATTCGGCGGCATTCGTCTCCTGCCCCGCATCGGGCTGCCGCTTGACACGGACATCAGCGCAACGGACGTGAACATCTCGCTCAACCACGCCTTTGTCAACAGCGTCGGCCAGCCGCTCCTGAACGCGAGCGCAAACATCCTCTTCACGCGCATCCCACTCACCAACCCGGCCATCATCGTCGATATCAACGATGACTTGGTTTTCAGCAACTGCTCATCCGCGCGCTGCACGAAGCAAAGCTTCGACGGCAGCATCCTCAACCATTACGGCGGCAACTTCGCCTTCAACGTCACGTCCTTCAGCGAATACTACCTGGAAGACATTGCCAACAGCACGCTCAAGGGCATGACGGACTGCGGCACCCTCAACACGACGAGCAGCACGCTCACGACGGACATCACCATCAACCTTACCGGCACCAACCAGTCCTGCCTCATCTTCACGCAGGACAACTCACTCCTCGACTGCAACGGGCACACAGTCTACATGCGGAACAACGGCTCCGTCATCCTCGGGGAGCACCATAGCAACCTCACCGTGCAGAACTGCGTCATCCGCAGCCAGAACGCGACGCAGGCGCGCGGCATCAACTTCACCGACGTCAATGACACGCTCATCATCAACAACGACATCCTCGTGAACGGCTCGAAGAAATTCTCCTCCAAAAACCTCCATTACGGCGTCTTCGAGTCCTCCACCCTGCGGAGCCGCATCGTGAACAACAACATCGCGGTCACCGTTGACAACACGTCCTACAGCCACGACATCTATTTCCGCATGGAGAACCACGATGTCGCCATCATCGGGAACAATCTCACCCTGCGCGGAGAGAACGCGGAAGGGAACAACATCTACTTCAAAGGCAACTTCTCCTACGACCCCATTCTCAGGGATATCCAAATCATCAACAACACGATGACGAACTACGACTACGACTTCTCCCACGGCGTCGATTTGGAAGACTTCATCGACAACGTGACGCTCTCAGGCAACCGCATCATCCTCCGCGGCCAGTACGGCAACTACATGAACGGCTTTGAGGATGTCGAGTTCAGCTCCAACATCACGCTCACGAACAACGTCATTGACCTCTTCGCACCCCACGGGGGCAGCTATGGCATCCACGACGCGACGGACGGCACCGGCTACACCATCACGGGCAACAACATCACGTTCGTGGGCAACGATTCGATATTCGGAAGCTGGGGCATCCAGGTGCTCGGAGACCAGGTCATCGAGGGCAACTACGTCAACATCAGCAACCTGAACGGCGGATTCGTCTACGGCATTTACCCCACCGGAACAAACGCGCGCGTCCGCTACAACACCATTGCAGTAAATGGCACCGGTACCGTCGATGGATTGCACGTCGGCGCACAAACCAGCGACATCTCATTCAACTCCGTAGTCGCGGACGGGACCGCGACCGTCACGGCCATGTCGACCGTGAGCGGCTCAAACGACATTTTCAACGGGAACAACCTCACCGTGCTCGGAACCGCAAGTGCGACCCGGTATGCGCTGTACCCCGGCACCAACACCAACACGTTCAACGGGACGCGGCTCATCGCCGATGACGTGGCGCAGCCGTTCTTCTACCAGGCATTTGTCACCGACACGATTCTGACGAACACCTCCTTCGAGAGCAGCAACGGCAGCATCCGCATCCTCGGAAGCGTGCTTTTGCCTGACACGCAAGAAGTCATCCTGAACGCGACCAATATCTACCCCATTTCCAATGCCATCTTCCTGAACAGCAGCGACGCAAGCGCCACATTCCTCAACGGTTCTGCTGTTTTGACGTTCCGCAACCTCGCCGGTCTGGTGAACCCGGAGCCCGGAGTCTCGTACGAAAGCAATGGCGTGTTCGTCAGCTGCCCCGCCTCGCGGTGCACGTTCATCAGTTATTCGGGAGATGTGTACGTGATGAATGTCTCGGGCTTCAGCACGTATGAGATTGACGAGGGAGTCCCGCCGGATGATGGCGGTGGCGGTGGCGGCGGCTGTTCGGATGAGTGCTCGATTGATGAAGTGGACTGTCACGGCAACACGGCCATCACGTGCGGAAACACGGATCAGGACTCCTGCACGGAAATCATTGAAAACCCCTGTGCTCCCACTGAGCCCTGTTCGGCAGGGCAGTGTCTCTCCTGCGCCGAGAACTGGGTGTGCAGCGGGTGGAGCACGTGCATCAACAAGACCTTCCAGAACCGCACGTGCGAGGACAACCATCACTGCGGCACCAATGCAACGCAGCCCGCCAACACGCGACCGTGCCCCCGCGGCGGGGGCGGTGGAGGCTCAAATCCTGCCATCGTTGTTCCCGTGGTGGAGGAGCCAACACCTGTTATTGAGAAAGAGGAACCGTTCCTCAGACGCATTCTCCCTTCCGTCACGGCAACGATTACGGAGTACGCAGTGCCCGGAGCCATCTTGGCGACCACGCTCGGTCTTATTATCTGGCCGCTCATCAAGAAGCACCACCAAAAGCACCACAAGAAAGGCAAAGGCCACGGGAAGCACTGGCTCTAGACAGATTTTAATAGCACATCCTGTTCTCTTCAGTCATGCAAACCTCGTTAACGGTCGATGACGTCTGCGAACTCGTGAAGCGGCAGGCGCCGATGGTTCTTTTGGACGTGCGCCAGCCCGAGGAATGGGACGAAGTGCGCATTGAAGGCGCGACGCTGGTGCCGTTGGCGGCTTTGCTGGACGAACTGCCCAAGCTCGGCTTGCCCAAGGACCGGCAAGTGATTTGCATCTGCCGCTCCGGAAGGCGAAGCAGCATGGCCGCGGAATTCCTGCGCAGCCAGGGCTATCCCGCACTGAACATGGAAGGCGGACTGCGGCAATGGTTCATCCATCAGAACACGGAAGGGACTCTTTCTGCGCCTGAATTCAAGCGCGTGATGACCTTCTTGGGACCGTATTAGCACGTCGTTGGTTGTCACGTCGTTGCACCGTGTCTTTTGAGTGTTGGTGAGTGCCGTTCCCAAGCAGGTTTGTCGTGCGTGCATCGACTCTTGAGAATACGACGCTACAAATCTGCCTGGGAACGGAGAAGCGGGGGAACTCGCCATTGACGGCAACGTTTAAATAGCATCCTTCGCTCAACATCATAAAAAGAGGAAGCATGTTCACCATCCGCTGGAAAGACTCAGGATTCTCGCTCAGCCAAATCAAGGCCGTTGCCAGAACGCTCACCAGGCGCGTCCAGGAACTTCACGAAGTCGTCGACCAGCGCAAGTACAGCGACGACGCGGCATCGCTCGTGCTCCCGATGGATACACGGCACGCGGCGGCCGCGCGCGTGTTTGCCAATCAATGCAAGAACGCAGGGATGCTCATCGTGGTGGGCATCGGCGGCTCCAATTTAGGAACGATGGCGGTGCAGCAAGCAGTTCTCGGCATGCATTTCGACCGGGTGCTGTATGCTGACACGACCGACCCTGATTCCCTCTACGACATCATCCACCGCGCAAAAGACGTGCTCAAGCGTGGCAGGCAAGTGGTCGTCAACATCATCTCCAAGTCAGGAACGACTGCAGAAACCATCGCGAACGCAAGCGTCATCCTCGACGCGCTGGGCAAGAAGAACGTCTTCGTCCTGGCCACCAGCGACTCCGGTTCGTCGCTGGAAGCGATTGCGCGCAGGCACAGTTTCCACACGCTGCAGGTCCCGAAGCACGTCGGAGGCAGGTATTCGGTTTTTTCATCGGTCGGGCTGTTCCCGCTTGCCGTTCTCGGTGTCAACATCGAACAATTGCTCGAGGGCGCACAGACCATGCTCTTCAATTGCCTGCACCCGGACATCGCCCGCAACCCCGCCCTGATGCTTGCGAGCATCTCCTACTTGCACTGGAAGGAAGGCAGGCGCGTCCAGAACACGTTTGTATTCTCGAACGGCTTGGAGGGCCTCAACCGGTGGTACCGCCAGCTGCTCGGTGAGAGCATCGGAAAAACGCAGAAGAGCGGCATCCTCCCGACGATGTCTGTCGGCAGCACCGACCTCCACTCCCTCGGCCAGCTCTACCTTGCGGACATGGATTCCACGTTCCACCGCATCATCGTCTCGACCGAGACGCGCCACGACATGCACATTCCCGCGACGTTCCACGCACTCGTGCCCGAACTCAAGAGGCGCCGCATCGGCGACGTGATGTATGCGCTCCGACAAGGCACGGAAACTGCGTTCCGCAAGCGCAAGAAGCCGTTCATTGAAATCGAGCTTTCCTCAAAATCGCCGGAAGTCATCGGCGGCCTGATGCAGACGTTCATGCTCGAAACCATGCTGCTCGGGCATTTGCTCGGCGTCAACCCGTTCGACCAGCCCGCCGTTGAAGAATATAAAGTTGAGACGCGGAAGATTCTAGGGAAGAAGTAGTTCAGCGCTTTCGTTTCCAGCACGTCGTGCAATAACTCCCGCGATACTTGTGGCCGCGGCTGCACGTTTTCCATCCGTTGTTGGGCTTCATTTTCTTGTTCTTGAAGGTCCGCCCGTCTTGTACGGCGAATAGCCGCCTTTTGCCTTCTGATTGGTCTTTTCGCCGGCTTCAGACTCGAATTCCAAAGATTCATCATAACCGCACGTCCTGCAGACGCGCATCTTGGAGCCGCGATAGTCCTGCAGGATGACATCGGTGCTTTTGCAGCGCGGGCAGGATTGCATGGGCGTGAACAAGACGCGAAGGGTTTTAAACGTTACGCTCCCGACATCGTTGAGTGTTGGTCGTTGGTTGGTTGTGATGTTTGTCGTTCGTGCGTTATCGACTTTTGAGAATACGACGCCTCAAAACTGCCTGAGAACGGAGCAGCAGGGGAACTCAACGATACAAACACAGCTTCCGCAAGAACGCTTACAACGCCTTCCAGTGCTTCTGCAACAGCAACGCGTCTTCCTCAATGTTCGGGCTCTCGTCGATGACGACGCCCTTGATTTTATACTCCTTCCAGACTTTCAGCAAGTCCTTCCAGTTGAACTGAAACTGCTTGGTGTCCTGCAAATTCAGGTGCCGTCGCTCGCCCTTCGGCGTGTATTCGATGTTGCAAATCTGGATGTGCATGTTGTTCAAACACTCGCGGCCCAGTCCCTTTTCCAGCTGGTTCATGATTGCGCGGAACTCTTCCGTTGTGTTGTTGATGCCGTTGTACCGCGCGTGCAGGTGCGCGAAGTCGATGCATGGCAACACGCCTTCGATGTCCTGCGAAAGCTTGATGCATTCCTGCAAGTCACCCCACTGTGACTCCTTGCCCGTCGTTTCCGGGCGGAGCCAGACGTTGTTCAATCCGCGGTCGTGCAGGTCCTTGACAACGGACTTGAAGTTCTTCTTGACAATCTCATACGTCTCTGGCTTGCCGCGTCCGAGATAGAACGCGGTGTGCCACGTGATGCTCCAACCGTTCACCTCGTGCATGCGCTCCGCGGCTTCGCGCATCCGCTGCATTGACGGCTTCAGCTTCGTCATGTCCGTGGGAGACAGATTGACAAAGTATTGTCCGTGGCACGTGAGCGTGATGTTGTTTTCTTCCGCGACCTTCTTGATTTCAGGCGCCCGTTCCTTGGAAATGTTGATGCTCTGCACCCACTCCAGCTCCATCGCGTCCAGGCCGAGCTTCCGGCACTGCTTGACGCCATTTGCCGTGTTGCGCTCGCCCTGTCCGGCTTCCGTCGAGGAAGGAATGCCGGGACTGCCGAAAAGGAGTTCAGGAATCTTCTTCACGTCAAATCCTCATACTCAGTCAATCCCTTGAGCTTCTTGATGACGGAAATGCCTGCATTGCAGCCCTCACCGACGCTCTTCGAGATTTGGAAGTTGCCGCCCGTGCAGCCGCCCGCGGCATAGACGCCCTCGACGTTCGTCTCGCCGTCACGATTGATTTTGATGCTTTGTCCGTCCATCTCGAGCCCGAGCTTTTGCGCGAACGCAAGCGCCGTGGCGGTTCCTAACGCGACGAAAACGCCATCCGGCTTTTCCGAACTGCCGTCGGAGAACTTCACGAGCTCGAGCTTCTTTTCACCCACAAACTCAACCGCGCGCCGCGTGTCGAACTTCAATCCTGCGAGTTTCTTTTTCAATTCCGGAGCAATCGCGAACTCCTTGCCGTTCGAAACCATCGTGATGTTCTTCGTCAATCCGAGCAGTTCAATCGCTTCCTCGGCTGCAAAGTTGCCGTTGCCGAGCACGATGACGTTTTTGTTCT
>DATILO010000094.1:0-11041 GCA_035476335.1 Binatia bacterium
AATGGGCGCAGAGAGATTTGAACTCCCGACCCCACGGTCTTCAGCCGTGTGCTCTCCCGCTGAGCTATGCGCCCGATAGTTGAGAAGTCCTGAAGGGGCTTTAAAAGGGTTTCGTCCTAGATGAAGTGGAACAACTCAACGGGCACGCCCGCATCAAGCAGTTCTTTCTTTGCAACGGCGTCCGTGATGCTGGGCTTGTGCAAGTACAAATCCTTGCTGCCGCTCGTCCACGTCCAGCCCTTCTTTTCGAGCTTCACAAGAGCGTTTGCGAGAACGTCCATGCGCTGTTTGAGCTCGTCCCCGAGCTTGCGGAGGTTCGCGATGTCCTTCCCGAGACCGAGTTCCTCCTCGGCGTCCTCGAGCAGGTTCACGAACACGTCAGCCATCTACTCTTCCTCGCCATCCAAGTCGGTGAGGTCCTTGAACCCGTTCTCGTCGTCAAGCAATTCTTCCGCGCTTTTCTTGCGTTCGTCGAGCTGCTTGCTCATTTTCTCGACTTCGGGGTCGGGAGGTGACTTCGTGCTGACGACTTCGAGCGTGCCGAACTTGCCGGTGCTGACTTGCAGGGTGCCGCGGAATTCGTCGACGTAGCCGTTGGAAAGATGGATTTTGTCGCCGACATTGACCTGGCCGACCTGGTCGTTCCAAAGCGTGAGCTTGATTTCGCCGGTTTCGTCCTTGATTTTTGCGTCGCAGACCGCGCCGGACTTGCCGAACTTGTCAAACGAGCGCGGAGACCCCTTTTCGACAACATCAGCAACGAGGTCGACTTTGCCGAGCTTTGCTTTCAAATCCTTGATGTGCATGGTTTCACCGTATTTTTTGAAGCACTCTGGCTATTAATGCTTTATGCTTTCTCGCTGGGCGGTTCGACTTTCGGGCCCGCTTTGTGGAACGGAAGCTCGCCCGTCAGCAGCTTGTGGAGCGTGCTCCGGAGCTCAGAAGTCTTGACGCGCACTTGCTGGGTCGAGTCGCGGTCGCGCACCGTGACGTCGTGGTTCTTGAGCGAGTCGAAGTCGACCGTGACGCAGTACGGCGTGCCCATCTCGTCCTGCCGTGCGTATCTTCGGCCGATGCTGCCGGACTTGTCGTACATTGCAGGGAATTCCTTGCGCAGCATTTCGAAGACTTCGCGTGTTTTTGCCGTGAGCTCGTCGCGATTGCTGAGCAGCGGGAAAACCGCTACCGTAAAGGGAGCGAGCTTCGGGTTGAGCTTGAGCACGACATTGCCGCGCTTCTTGTCGTCATGGTAGGCGTCGAACAGGACCACCAGGAATGCGCGGTCCACGCCTTGCGCGGGTTCGGCAACGACGTGCGGAATGACTTTTTGCTTGGTTTCCTCGTCGAACAGCGAGAGGTCCTTGCCGGAGAACTTCATGTGCTGCTTGAGGTCGAAGTCCGTGCGGTTGGCAATGCCTTGGAGTTCCTTCCAGCCGAACGGGAACTCGTATTCGAGGTCCCAGGTGTCGAGCGCGTAGTGCGATTTCTCGTCGGCAACGTGCTGGCGGATGCGGAAGTGCTTGGCGTCGCAGCCGAGCGAGACAAACCACTGATGTTCCATCGCGAGCCAGTACGCGTGCCATTGTGTCGTGATGATTTTCTTGTCAAGGCATTCCTTGATGCTCATCTCGGCAGGAGTGTGTTTTTTTGCCTGCATGTCCGCAGTATAGACGAGGATTTTGTGGTTGAGGACGTCCTTGAGATAGGGGCAGTCGTTTGTTTTCGCGGGATGGATGAAGTATTCCATCTCCATCTGTTCGAACTCGCGCATGCGGAAGAGGAAGTTTCGCGCCGCGATTTCGTTCCGGAACGAGCGTCCCTGCTGCGCGATGCCGAACGGCAAGCGCAATCGTGACGTCTCCACGACGTTCTTGAAGTCGAGGAACATGTTCTGCGCCGTTTCGGGACGGAGGTAGGCAAGGTTTTCCTTGCTCTGACTCGGACCAATGAACGTCTGGAACATCATGTTGAATGCCCGCGCTTCGCCCATCTCTCCTTTGCACTTCGGGCACTTGACGTGGTGGTCGCGCATCAATTTCGTGAGCGCCTCTTCCTTCATTCCCGCCGTGTTGATTTTCAAGACGTCTTCGATCAAATGATCTGCGCGGTAGCGTTCCTTGCACTTCGTGCATTCGACCATGATGTCGTCGAACTTGGCCGCGTGCCCCGACGCTTCCCACGTCTTCGGGTGCGAGATGATGCTGCCATCGATGCCGACCACGTCCTCGCGGTCGTGAACATGGTATTTCCACCACGAGCGCTTGATGTTGTTCTTCAGTTCGACACCGAGCGGACCATAATCGAAGAACCCTGCCAAGCCGCCGTAGATTTCGCTGCTCGGGAACACCAGCCCCTTGCGCTTGCAGAACGCGGCCATTTCGTCAATCGTGATGGTCATGGGAGAATTGGGCACGGGGCTGTTTAAAAAGGTTTTCACGAAAAGATTTAAAAGTTGGTGTGACTGTGAGGCGCTATCCAATAGGGGGGATTTGCATGAAGAAGACCTACGCACTATTCTTGACGCTCGCGCTGCTGCTTGCAGCATGTTCATCCGGACCGTTATCCGGCACTCCGCACGGTTCAGGCACGCTTGTCATCGGCGGGATGTATCCGTTGACCGGCGACGGAGCCGCATATGGAATTCCGATTCAGCACGCCACCGACATAGCCATCAAGGAGCTCAATGACGCGGGCGGCATCGGGGGCAAGGACTTGAAGATTGTCTGGGAGGACAGCAAGTGCGACGCCAAGGACGGCGCCACTGCAGCCCAGAAGCTCACGGGCGTTGACAACGTGAAGGTCATTCTCGGCGGCATTTGTTCGGGCGAAACGCTCGCGGCCGCTCCGATTACGGAAGAAGCCGGCGTGATTCTCCTCTCTCCCAGCTCGACGAACCCGAAGATTACGGACGCGGGAGATTTCGTTTTCCGCACGGCTCCCTCGGACGCGTACGGCGGCAAGGTCGCCGCGGAGTATGCGCGCAAGCAGGGCTACAAGACGGTATCCATCATTGCGGAGAACTCCGATTACGCCCAGGGATTGAGAACCGTGTTCCGTGACAGCTTCAAGGCTCTTGGAGGTTCCATCGCGAACGAGCAGACATTCGACCCGGACGCCTCGGACTTCAAGACCATCGTGCTCAAGGTCGTGGACATTTATCCTGATGCAGTCTATCTCGCGCCCCAGACGCCTGCCAAGGGTGTGCTGTTGCTGAAGCAATTGCGCGAGCAGGGCTACAAGGGACCGATTGTCACGGCAGAAGTGCTCATCGGCAGGGACGTTATCAAGGAACATCCTGACCTGGTTGAAGGCATTGCGGGCGTCGAAGTCCATTTCGACGAGACCAACCCGAAGGCGAAGAAGCTCTTCGACGAGTACCGCTCGTTGTACAACGAGGACCCGCCCTTCCCTGCGTACATGGCTGCCGCGTACGACAACGTCAACCTCATCGCGGACGCCATCGGGGCCAACGACGGCGAGATTGACGCCGACCAAATCAAGGACTACCTCTATCACGTCAAGGACTACGACGGGGCTCTCGGAAAGCTCACGTTCGACCAGAACGGCGACCCCATCCTCGACTTCGACGTGAAGAAAGTGATTGGCGGGAACTTGGTCGTGCTTGGTTAATCTTTTATGTCTTCGATTGCCGCGCAACTCATCCTCAACGGGGTGATTGCGGGCGCGATTTATACGCTCGTGGCGTCAGGGTTCTCGTTAATCTATAACGTCACGAAGTTCATGCATTTCGCGCACGGCGCCATCCTCGCCATCGGCGCCTATCTCTTTTACGCGTTCTTCGGGCTCGGATGGGCGGTCGCGTTGCCCGTCAGCATCATCCTCACGAGCATCCTGGGAGCGTTGACGAACTTCCTTGTCTATCGTCCCTTGCGGAAGCGGAAGGCGTCCTCTGCGGTGCTGCTCATTTCCTCGCTTGCGGCCATGATTTTTCTCAACGCAACCTTGCTCGCATTCTGGGGCGCGGATGTCAAGACCTTGCCGCACGCCAACCCGATTTTTGACGTCGGCATCGCGTCCATCACGGCGACGCAAATTGCCATTGTTGCGGTTGCCTTGCTGTTGCTGCTCGGGCTGACCCTGCTGATGAAGAAAACGCGGCTCGGAAAGGCCATGCGCGCGCTCGCGGACAACAAGGACGTCGCGCAGACCGTCGGCATCAACCCCGAGCGCATCTACACCGTCGCCTTTCTCATCGGCAGCGCGCTCGCTGCTGTTGCGGGCATCCTCATCGGCTTGGAACAGAACCTCAACCCGGTGATGGGCATCCAGCTCGTCATCAACGGCTTTGCCGGAGCGGTCATCGGCGGCATGACGAGCGTTCCGGGCGCGATTCTCGGCTCATTGCTCCTCGGTCTCGTCGAGAACATCGGCATCTGGTGGCTGCCTTCCGGATACAAGGGAGCCATCGCGTTCGCGCTCCTGTTCCTGTTCCTGCTCTTCCGGCCGCAAGGCATTCTGGGCAAGAAACAGCGGGAGGCGTGATGGCGCTGCTCGGCTACTTCACGCATTTGGGCATCCTGGTGTGCATCTATGCCATTCTTGCCGTGAGCTTGAATCTCGCGCTCGGATTCACGGGGCTTTTGAACCTCGGTCACATCGCGTTCTTCGGCATCGGCGCCTACGTGGCGGCATTGCTCGGGCTCGCGGGACTGTCGCCATGGATTGACATTCCGCTCGCGGTTGTCATTGCAGCGCTCGTCGGCGTGATTCTCGCCATTCCCACCGCGCGCCTGAAAGGAGACTATCTCGCGCTCGCCACGCTTGGGTTCACGTTCATCATCAGCTCCGTGGCGCGCAACTGGACGTCCTTGACGCGCGGCGCTCTCGGGCTCCCGGGCATTCCGCGTCTCGGAAGCATCTCGGTCGTGCTCGCGTTCGTTGCCGGATTCGCGCTGCTCTGCTTCCTCGTCGTCGTATGGATTTCGCGCAGTTCTCTCGGAAGAAAACTCCAGGCCATCCGTGACGATGAGCTCGCGGCGCAGGTGCTCGGCACGAATACGTTCTTGTATAAGCTCATCGCGATGGGCATTTCCGCGGCAATGGCGGGACTTGCAGGAGCGTGGTACGCGCATTATATCAGCTTCATCGACCCGAGCATCTTCAGTATTCCCGACCTGATTCTCCTCATTGCAATGGTTGTCGTCGGAGGGCTCGCGAGCGTCCGCGGCGCGTTCATTGGTACGGTCATCATTCTCCTGCTTCCGGAACCGTTGCGGTTCATCGGTTTTCCGCCCACGCTCATCGGGCCTGCGCGCGAGATGCTCTTCGCGCTGGTCTTGCTGTTGATTCTCCTGTTCCGGCCGCGAGGAATCCTGGGGAAGGTGGATATTTCATGATGCTCGACGTGCGCGGCATGAGCAAGCATTTCGGCGGCATTTATGCAGTGAAGGACTGCACGTTCTCGGTAAAGGAAGGAACGATTACGAGCATCATCGGTCCGAATGGCGCGGGCAAGACGACCTTGTTCAACCTCATCAACGGGATTCTGGTTCCTGATGCGGGTGCCATTGTCTTCCAGGACCAGGTCATCACGGGACTGAAGCCGTTCGAGATTGCGCGCGCGGGCATCAGCCGTACGTTCCAGCTCGCGAAGGTGTTCAAGAACCTCACCGTGCGCGACAATCTCCTGCTCGCGAAGCAAGCGACGGACACGGAACTCCAGGAAACGCTCAAGAAAATGCATTACGCCCGTGATTTGGACGCGAAAGCGGGTGATTTGAGCTACGGGCAGCAACGGCTCGTGGAACTCGCGCGCGCCACACTCCTCCCTCACAAACTCTTGTTGCTCGACGAGCCGACCGCGGGCGTCAATCCTGCGGTGCGGAAGGAGCTCGCGACCATTCTGCGGGATTTGAAGAAACAGGGCAACACCATTCTCCTCATCGAGCACGACATGGACTTCGTGATGGGCATCAGTGACGAGATTGTCGTGCTCAACGAAGGCACCGTGCTTGCGCAGGGAAGTCCCGAAGCCGTGCAGAAGAATCCGCGCGTGCTGGAGGCATACCTTGGCAAGTGAATTGAGCATCCGGCACTTGGAAGCAGGGTATGGAAACCTGCAGGTGCTCTTCGGCGTCAGTCTCGACGTGCCGCCGGGCGAAATCGCGGTGCTCATCGGCCCCAATGGCGCGGGCAAGAGCACCGTGCTGAAATCCGTTTTCAAGCTCACGGACATCTTCAAAGGCAGCATCTTTTATCAAAACAAGGACATCACGAAGCTCCCGACGCACGAGCGCATCAAGCTCGGCATCAGCATCGTCCCGCAGGGCAGGCAGGTATTCCCGTCGCTAACGGTCAAGGAAAACCTCGAGATGGGCGCGTATCTGCTTAAGGAACGGATTCTCGTGCGCAAGCGTTTGGAGGACGTGCTTCATCACTTCCCTGAATTGCGGCCCAAGCTGCACGACAATGCGTACACGCTCTCCGGCGGCCAGCAGCAGATGCTCGCGATGGGGCGCGCGTTGATGCAGAAACCAAAACTCTTGCTGCTCGACGAGCCCTCGCTCGGTCTGGCGCCGCAGGTGATGCGCGACCTGTTCAAGCGCATCCAATCCATCAACAAGGAAGGCACCGCCGTCCTGATGGTGGAGCAGAACGCCAAGGCCGCGTGCGCGATTGCGGACACGATTTACGTGTTGGAAGAGGGCAAAGTGGCATTGCAAGGCGGCAAGGCGTTATTGAAAGACGCGAGAATCAAGCACATCTATCTGGGCGGGCATGGGCATTAGCGGAGAATCCCGCCTGCATAATTGAGTCGATAGAGGCATGTGCCTCCGCTATAAATGGATTCTGTTCCGGTAAATCGCCTCAAGTCGCCTTCCGGGAGATTCTCATACGTGAAGTCTCTCTCAAAATAGTTCTTTGGACCGCGAACCGGAATAATGTCTGAGGGAGAATCTTTTGTGCGTCTTATTCTGAATAGTGCGTGCTGAAGAAACCTGAATATTGCTGCTTCACGATTCCTTTGCAGGCTTCTGCCCGAATACGTCATTGCCCACGATGGCTCATTTCTGAAAAAGACCGTCTCGATGCCGCTGAAACTCGCTCCACCATACGCGCGATCAACATACCGGAAGTCACCGTCAACAAACAAGAATTCCTCCCCACCATCAGGAAGCTTGACACCAGGCTTGCTGCTCGCATACGTTTTTTGCTTTGCGCGGATGAGAAATTCCTTGAATTGATCAAAGTGAAGGTCTATCAATTTATTCCCCAAACACCGTAAACTTCCCGTTCTTGACTTGCTTCAGAACAAAGGGATAGTGCGCGTCGCCTTTTGCGTCAAACGCAACTGAACCGAGCGCTCCCTCGTACTGCGAGTTCGCAAATGCCTTCTTCAGGCATGCAGCGTCGTCGCCGCACTGCTTCGTCGCTGCCGTGAGCCGGATGGTGGCATCATAGGCCTCAATGGTGAAGATGGAGGGCACGCGGCCGAATGTTTTCTGGTATTTCGCGAGGAAGGGATGGTCTGCCGCAGTTGCGGGGAAGCTGTAAATCAGTCCTTCAGCGGCGTCGCCCTGCTTCAGGAGCTCGGGCGTTTCAATCGGTCGCTGCGAGACGAGCTGTGCGTTGATGCCGAGCTCCTTGGCCTTCTTTGCCACGAACGCGCCGTCCTTGCCCGAACTCGCGAGGAACAGCACGTCAGGGTTCTTCGCCTTGATTTTCGTCAATTGCGCGCTCATGTCCGTGTCCGTTGGGTCGTAAGTCTCGACGGCAACAATCTTGTCGCCCAGATCCTTCGAGAGCGCGTCAGCCCAGCCCTTGCCGAAGTCGTTGTTGAGATGGATGATGGCAATCGTGTCGTACTTCTTGAGGAAGTTCGCGATGAATCCTGCCTCATCGCCCACGTCTGCGGTGAACCGCACGGCATAGTCGTCGCGCGTGCGCTTGAATCCCGAGCTCGCGAGAATGACCTGGAATGCCTGCGCATCCGCCGCCTGCGGGTAAATCGTGTTGCTAATCCAACTTGTCGAGGTGATGACGATGTGCGCGTTGTCCACGTTAGAAAGCTTGTTGAACGCCGCAATCGCCTTCGGGTTTTCTCCGGCGCTGTCTTCAAAGATGACTTGGAGCGTGTTGCCGGTCTCGTTGTTCGCCATCGAGATGGCATTCTGCTCCTCGGCTCCGACAAAGGCAAAGCTGCCGGTCATCGGAAGAATCGCGCCGACCTTGAGTTGGTTCTGCGGCGCAGCACAGCCCGCCAAGACGAGAAGAATCGCCAGTACCCCAACCCATTTCATGAGGTCTTTGATGAGAAGCTCGTATAAAAATGTTGTCTCAGGATTTATAAGTTCCGAGATGTCCTTCGCGGATTGCCACGCGCGCATCAAGGTCCTGGCAGACGGCGAAAATGGGAGAATCAGCCACGAGCTGGCGGTCTTTGCCCCGCCAAACCTGATGACCGTCCACTCTCCAACGGCGCGAGAACTCAACGTGCGCAGGATTGGTTTCGTAGTAGGCCTTGAGGCGAAGATAGAATGCCTGTTCATGAACCGGTAATGCAGTTATGTGAATGGTGTTGCCTTCCAAGGTCGTGTAGGGAGGAATCGGAATGCTCATGGTGCGTGGGTGGTGTTTGAAGTTCTTAAGCTTTCTGAACTATCTCGTCAGCCACTTCCTTTATTTCCGTGCGGGGTCCTTATACCACGTCGCGAACGCACGCGTGCAGGAGTTCACGTTCGCAACCTTTCGTTGCATGTATTCCGTGTACGTCATTTCTGCGTGTGTCGTGTTCGAGTCGAGCGGTACAAAAATGCGGCTCAGCTGCGACCAGAGGTGTTTTTGCATCATTCCTTTCGGAGCGTCCGCGATGGTTCCTTCCACCTTGCCGACGAAATAGCGGGGTTCGGGAAGCGTGTCGTCAAGATAGGCAAGGCATTCGCGGAACTCGCACGCACGATCCTTTCCTTCAATGAGCTTGAGGATGCCCTCGAGACCAATGGTTTCGAGCGCGAAATTGACGAACGCGCGGGGGAAGCCGTTGAGCGAATGAATGTAGAATCCGCCATCCAGCACGATGACGGACTTCTGAATGCGCTCATACGCGAATTTCACTTTTGCCGCTGCGATTTCCTGCACGTCGCTCGAGCGCGGTTCGGGAATGTCGAGCGCGACTTGCGTCACAGGTATCCCCTCCAGCGCACGCTGCATGGATAGGAACTTGCCGGTGTTTGTTGTTGCGTAAGAGAGTTCGTTCATCGTGCCAGCCACTCCACTTCCTCGACATCCAAGTCGCAGTCATCCGCAATCGCTTGTGCAGAAGGATGCTTTTGTTTGAACAATACTTGAATGTAGGGCAAGTCCTTGATGAGCTGCTTCGCGGACGTGTGCGTTTTCGCCGCAATCTTTTCGGCAATGGCCTTGCGCTTCTGGTACTTCATGTTTGCCTGCCAAATCTTGAGGATTCTTCCGGTCGGTCCGTACGTCACGAATGACGCATACTTTTGGTCTTTCGCGACGGCAATGCCTGCGCTCAGGAGATTGCTGATGTACGCCAAGAAGTGCCAGTGCTGTCTCCTGCGAATGCGTCCGCGGTACACGTCGGCTTTTGCCAGCGAGTCGTACGCGCGCGCCAAATCCTGGGGATTCGTGTATTCTTTCGGCAGATTCTCATCAACCCACAGGAAAATCTCATCAATGTCCTCGTTCACGTTGTCGAATGCCGTGACTGCAATCGAAGGATCCGTGCTCTTGAAGACTTTCACGAGCGCGTCGAACATCGATTGTTCTCTATCACGGTCACCGAGCACGTCAAGACTTTCCTTCGTCAGTTGCTGGTTTGTCGTCAGTGCCTGCACATCAGTAATGGCGGACCGCAAGTCCCCACCGGCTCTCCGAGCAAGCGTCTTGAGCGTCATTTCGTCATAGGCAATCCCTTCTTTCACGCAGATGTTCTGCAGAATCGCGAAAATGGCCGTGTGGTTCAGCCCGGCGAATTCGATGAGCATCGACTTGCTTCGCAAGGGAGAGAGCTTCTGTTCCCAAGGGTCGTTTGCCGTCAGGACAACAGGAAACGCGGTTTCGGCAATGAGTCCCGCGAGCGCGGTGGGACCGCCGCGGTCGCTCGTGCCCGACAGCCCGTCCACTTCATCCACGAGAATGATTTTGCCGCGCGCGAACAAACTCATTTGTTTCGAGGCCGTGCCGAGCTTGGTTTCAATCTCGTCCTTCGTGCGCACGTCCGAAGCGTTCACCTCGAGCACTTCCAATCCGAGTTCGTTCGCGAGCGCGTACACGATGCACGTCTTGCCCGTGCCCGAAGGACCGTAAAGAAACGCTGCTTTCTTCTTCTGTTTCTTGAAGTCAACGACGAACGTTCTCAGCTGTTCGACCGCTTCAGGCTGCGGAACATCCGATGCCTTCGTCGGCTGGTACTTCTTGAGCCACGGAACCCCCATGCTGCTGCAAGGAACGCTCGCCTTTATTATGATTTCGCGCGAAGAGTTTAAATAGCGACATTCGTGCGTGAGCGTCATGAAAAGAGGACTCATACTCGTATTCCTTTTCTGCATTCCTTTCGTTGTAGCGCATGACAAGCCCGACTTCAACTTCCAATTCTACAATGGCGTCACCCATTGGAGCGTCGAAGTGACTGAAAATGCGGGCGCCTGCGGGGAAGTCCACGAAATCACGAAGGTGTATCCGGTTGCAATCCACAACAACGGCCAGACCGCCACCATTGACGACTATGGCCACGGCGCGTTGCGGGGCAAGTTCACGGCGCCGTTCACCCTCCATTTCGACCAGATGACCGTGCCGGACAGCGGAGGGCAGAGCGACTTGGAGGAGCACGACATCCAGATTTCGCGCGACTGCACGAGTTTTGTCGCGTCCTACTATTGGACCTATTACGACCAGTACCAGCGTTGCACCGGGAGCACCGGCCTCAAGGGCACGCGCACGGACGGCACGAACTGTCCTCAATATGGCGTATCCCTTGCGACACCTCATCCGGTCGTGCAGCCGCCGCAGTCGCCGGTGCAGACAAAAGAGCAGGAGCTTCTCAACGTCCTCAGCAGGG
>DATILO010000095.1:0-4390 GCA_035476335.1 Binatia bacterium
TCTCTAACGTGATGCAGAAAAGGCATCTTGCAGCAATATTGTTGTACGGTTGTCCGCGGGAAGACCCTGAGTTTCCCCGTATGCTTCTCGGAACGGCATTTACGAGCCCTTTGTACGTGCTCATCACGCCGCGTGAGCAGATTGTATTCTGTAATCGATGGCGAGTTGATGATTTACGACCGCGGAGCACCATTAAGAAATTCGTTGGGTGTGCTGGCCAGGATGACTTAATTCAACAAGTTCTGAAGAAAATCGGCAAGCACACCCGCATCGGCTATGCCGGACTTGCACCCTACAATCATCTCAAGAACATCACCGCACAACTGGTTGATGTTTCAGACGACTTAGTCATGATGAGCATCATCAAATCACCCTATGAACTGGCGCTCTTGCGAAAAACAACACAGACTCTGAGCCTCGCCATGCATGCGACTCCTGCTGTCGGAGACACGGAAAAGGACGTGGCAGCAAAAATTCGAGCACGAGCATCGTCTGCCGACGATATACAGCTCAACATCACCGCGGGCCCGCGCTTGAAAAAGACAACTTGTGCCGTTCCTTCTAATTACAAACTAAAGAAAGGAGACATTGTCTGCATTGATTGCGTAATCAGCATTAATGGCTATCATGCGGACCTAACGCGATGTATCTCTGTCGGGAAGAACAACAATTTCAAATACTATCAGCAGCTCTGCAACGCGCATGAGGCAGTCATTCAAAAGCTTACTCCCGGAGCCAATTCCTCAGCAATTCACAGTATGTATCGCAAGGAGCTTGCACGGTACGGTCTCGCAAAGTATTTCGTTCCACTTGATACAGGTCACGGAATTGGCTTTGGCCGCCATGAACCACCTGACATCGGCGAAGACCATAGCGTACTCCAACCAGGAACGGTCTTTACGCTTGAGCCCGAAATAAATTTGGGAACGATACGGTTACGCGTCGAAGATATGATTATTATGACCAAGCACGGCGCGAAAAAAATCAGCTGAATAGCTCTACCTTCTCGCACTGTCCGAACACTACCCTTTTATACCCAGAAACATCCCTCTTCGCAAAAGAGGGCTATGGCATTCGAAATCATTCTGGGCAGGGATGAGAAGGACCGGCAGCAGTATGGCACGACCGGCACGATTCTTCTCGGAAAGCACTATGTCCGCATGGGGCAAGTGACTGCGCTCTCGCAGCCCGTCTATCTTGACTTGAACAAGGCGCACGTGGTGTTTGTGGCGGGCAAGCGAGGTTCGGGAAAGTCGTACACGCTCGGCGTCATTGCGGAAGGCATTGCAAACCTGCCGGTTGAGTACCGCAGGAAGCTCTCCGTCATCATGCTCGATACGATGGGCATTTACTGGACGATGAAGTATCCCAACCACAAGGACGAGGCGCTCCTGCATGACTGGGGATTCGAAGGCAAGGGCATCGACATTGTCATCTACACGCCCGTTGGCTACTTCCAAAAGGCAAAGGCGCAAGGCATTCCAACGGACAAGCCGTTCGCGATTCGGCCTGCGGAGCTCGCACCGGAAGACTGGTTCCTCACGTTCGAGTTGAACGAGAACGACCCGATAGCGGTGTTCATCGAACGCATCATTCTCACGCTGAAGCTCGAGCACGACGACTACGACATGGATGACGTGCTCGACGCGATTCGCAAGGACACGAAGGAAGACCCGCACGTCCGCAACGCGGCAGAAAACCGCTTCATCGCGGCAAAGGAATGGGGCTTGTTCAGCAGGAATGCAACTGCCATCAAGGACCTTGCTGCTCCGGGACAAATCACGGTGCTCGACATGAGCGCCTATGCGGTGATGCCGGAAGGGTGGAAAATCAAGAATCTCGCCATTGGTCTTGTTGCCCAGAAGCTGTTCATCGAACGCATGATTGCGCGCAAGGAAGAGGAATTCCACAGCATTTCGTCTGCGGTTCACTATTTGCGCGAGGAAGGCCACGTCGAAACGGAAATGCCGATTGTGTGGATGCTGCTCGACGAGGCGCACGAGTTTTTGCCATTCGAAGGCAAGACTGCGTCAACCAATGCGTTGATTACGCTTCTGAGAGAAGGCAGACAGCCCGGCATTGCGCTCGTACTCGCAACGCAGCAGCCCGGCAAGATTCATACTGATGCGATGACGCAGTCCGACATCATTGTCGCGCACCGCTTGACTGCGAAAATTGATACCGATGCGCTTGGCTCGTTGTTGCAATCCTACTTGAGAACGGGTTTGGACAAGGAACTTGACGGCTTACCGCGCGTTTCAGGAGCGGCTCTTGCGCTCGACGACGTCAACGAAAGAATGTACCCGATGCGCGTCCGCCCGAGATTCTCGTGGCACGGCGGCGGAGCGCCTGGCGTTATTGAAGAAAAGAAGAAGATTTTGGAGTTTTAATAATAGTCTTCATAATTGCATCTTGATAGAGTCGAAATGCCTTTCTCTCTTCTTTCTTGTAAACGTAAAGAGTTCCCAGCATTTCCTTGCATCGCTTGCAGGTCAATGACTTTTGGCGAGGAATCGTCGTGAAGAATCGGTCAAGATAGAGTCTTCGGAGCGGTCCCGGGCCGTCTTTCTGATAGAGTCCGACGACGAAAGAACATTTCCGGCAACGAAGTTTCAAGAGACGCGACCAGTTTCCTCGCCGCTTGCGATACCTATCTTGTTTGAGGAACATCTACTTCTTATGCTTATGCGGCTCAACACGCGGCGCGAGCTGCTCATCCGGTGTCGCTCGCGTCATGCTGATGAAGCTCGCGATGAGCATGCACAGGAACACGATGCCTGCAGCGAACGCGAAGCTGACCGAGTACTGCGGCAAATAGAAGACCGAGACCGCAATGCCGACGAGCGCCGCGACCATGAAACTCGTGTTGAGCGGGGCTGCCTTGAATGCCATTGAAATCACCTCTGAGCAAAGAAGTGAGAACGTGCTATAAAAACGTTATGCCAGCAAGCGGTCAACCATGGGCTGCGCCGCAATGCGCTTCTTCTGGTGCTCCGCGAGGAATGCGTTGATGCGCTCAATCAGGAGCTGTTTCAATTCACCGGAAAGCAGCTTGCCGGACTTGTAGTCGTCGCGGATTGACGCCAGTTTGCGGTCGTCAGGTTCGAACATCATCGAGAGCCACTGGAATGAAACGTCGACATCGGGATTGCCGCCCAATCTGCGATGCTCTTCCACCGTGTCCTTGCCGCCCGAGAATGCATATTTCTTGATTTTGTGCTCGACGTCCTTGGGGCTGTCGGTTGTCCAGATGGCTTGATCACTCGACGAGCTCGTCTTGCCGTCTGCGGAAAGCGCGGGCATGAACTTTGCGAGAATCGTTGCCGGCTTCGGATAGCCGAGCTTTTCAGCGATGTCGCGCGTGAGCCGGAAGTGTACATCCTGGTCAACGCCGCACGGAATCAGCACCTGCGTCGGCTTTCCCTCCCAGACCGTAGGCAGGAAGCAAGGCACGGATTGCATTGCCGTGTAGAAATACTTGCCGACGTTGTCGGAAGGCGTGAGCCCAAAGAGCGCTTTTGCCGTGCTGGCTGTGGTCTTTTTGGCGACTTCGCACGCGAGTTTATACATCTCGCCGGCATGCTTCGTATCTATCAAAAAACGTGTCTTTCTCAAATCAAAGCCGAGCGCGACGATGTCCAAAAGATTCTCGCGCGTCCACTTCTTCGTGTCCTCGAGTGTGAGATTGTCCTTGAACAGGAATTTTTCCTCATCCGGAATTTGGAACACGAGATGCCAGCCGAAAATGTCCTGGAGCCATTTCACGAACATCCAAACGTACAGGTGTCCCATGTGAATGGGACCTGACGGTGCCCTGCCGGTGTAGAGATAGACCGGTTCTTTTTTCTCAACTGCGGCAAGAATCTTGTCAAGGTTCGTGTGCGCAAAGAAGTGATGCCGGCGCAGCATGAAATGGTCGCCATGCTTCTTGATTTTGTCCATCAGGACCGTATCGATGCGCTTGACGCCGAACTGGAGGATGAGCTTGTCATAGTCGACATTGCCCGTGACTTCGTACGGCGTGACGCTAAATTCCTCTTTGCCCATAGCACACTCCAGCTTAGTGCGGCTTAAAAACCTTTGTGGCAATGTCCAAGGCGACTTCGCGCTTGCGCGGGAAGGCCGCAACGCTCAACTTGAGATGGTAGCAGTTGCCTGAATCGGTCAGTTGGAACACGCGGTCCGCCCACAGGTCCTTGTCGATGCGGATGAAGAACACGAGCTCGGCGTCGAGCCGGCTTTCGGCTTCGTTCACGAGCTGGTGCTTCTGCTGGTTGTTGAGCTTGCCTAAAAGAAAGTCCATGAAGGCGTTGACGTGCCGGTCTTTCATCAGCGTGAGGGAATAGATGTGGAGCGTGCGCTGGTTGAAGCCGGTGGCCGTTTTGTCTTC